>JAKQFZ010000040.1 GCA_029558215.1 Candidatus Omnitrophota bacterium | reverse complement strand
CTGTCGAACTCGCCCTCTGCGTAGACCTTTCCGATGCACTCAGACACGATGACAGGCCCCTGGTTCGTTACGGTTGTCACTATGGCCGACATGCCTGTGGCGTGGCCTGCGGGGATTACCTTTCCCAGGGTTTCGGACTTGATGTCCTTGTCGTGGGTTGTGGGAACGAGTTTCTGACTGGTCGACTTGATGGACCATCCGAACTGTGAGCACAGCCATTCATTGGAGTTCCACATGAAGGAGGGGAGGGAGTCGCTCTGGGCAATCTCTTTTTCGAATTGCTCCAGGCTGAGCCCGGCTCCATGAACCTCTGCCAGGGCGATTCCGTAGTCCTCGACGTTGTAGCTGGACACGCCTTCAATCCTGTCGATCCTATGGCTTGAGCCTGCCAGCGTCGTGATCAAGTTCCCCCAATACACGTCCTGGTAGCCCGATCCCGCCAGCGTGCAGCCGTTCTCTTTGGCCAGCCTATCAAGGCGGTTGGTGAGTGCGGGCGAGGTGTTCCACGGGTAGAAGGCTTCTTCACAGGTGCTGATGGCATTGACGCCATGCCTCGCGGCAAGTTCAAAGGCGTCGTATACATCAGACATTAGACTTCTGGTTGCGATGACGCATGCGTCGGCATCGCACTCGCTGAAGACTCTCTCGGCGTCGGAGCTGATCGGTACGTTGATCCGGAACCCGAGCCCCGCAACTTCCCCGACGTCCTTTCCTTCAAGCTCAGGGTTCATATCGACTGCCCCGACTATCTCGGCGCCCTTCTCGTACAGGTACCTGAGGAAGTACCTGCCCATTTTGCCGCAGCCGTACTGGATGACTCTGATCTTCTCGTTCATCACCTTATCCCCCTTACCGTCATTAATGGATGCTCGCCAATCCGCTTTTGCCTATTGTTTGCTTTCGGTTCAAGTGTAATGTCTATTGCGGGAATAGAGTCAACGGGCAGGACGGACGGCCCGAGGGGCGAACACGAGGCTCCAGGCAAGGCGGACTCACCTAGCCGACTCGGTGTCAGGATGATCAGGCGATGTGGGGGGATCTATGGGTATCTGCAGTCTCACGTACATGTCCCGTTCGTTGTTATCGAAGATGGGCAGCTCGACCACTACTTCACACACGTAGTCACCGATGATCCGATATCCCTTTTCGTCTATGTACCGAAACAGTGCTTCAGCGCTCTCCTTCTCGCGCCAGAAGCTGTGGAAGTACGTGCAGACATAGTCTCCCTTCGGGATTACCTCTATGCCTTCTTGGTCTTCAAAGTCATCATCGACGAACACGAATATCTCTGAGGACACGAACCTGCCCGCATCTATCATCTCTTTGCGCAATATGGAACCGACGTTACAGAAGTACACCATGGGCAGGTCCCTGATGATCACCTGCTTCTTCAGTTCCCTCAGGATGTACTCGTAAGTGTCGAGGCCGTGGTCGTAGATGTTTATCCCTCCGTCATAGCAGAAGACTTTTCTGGCTGGGATTGTCTCAAGTGTTATCGCACCTTCCTCGGGCATTCGCAAGTACCTGCCATAGCTTCTGATGCAGGCCTCCACGCCTCTCTTCATCTGATGGAGTCTCCGGATCTCGTCATCGATGTTTCTGCTCTGCTTCCTGAGGATGTCTTGGATCTCTTCGATATTCTCATTCCTGAACTGGTCTCTGATTTGCTCCAAAGACATTCCCAGCGATTTCATGTACTGAATCATGTCTAGTATCGCGCTCTGCTTGATACTGTAGTATCTGTAGCCGGTCTCCTCATCTACATGCAGCGGCTTCAGCAGGTCTATCTTGTCATAGTGGCGTAACGTCTGAACCGTAATATGGTTCAGAGCGGCCATCTTGCCGATGGGAAGAAGATCCACGCCTTTCACCTTGCTTTCTGGTCTTGTCAGTCACGTTTCTGACGAACACACCCAGCCATTTGTTGAATCCAGACAGCTTGATTGAATCGCCGCGCATACTCGTGACTTCAGTCGTGAGTAAGCGGCGACATATGTTGTTCAAGAACTGTCGGAATAGCCTGCAATTGCTTGTACCTATCCAAACATGTGTTATACTGTATAGGGGTGGATGGATTGG
>JAKQFZ010000017.1 GCA_029558215.1 Candidatus Omnitrophota bacterium | reverse complement strand
CCCCGGTAACAACACACCGGAGGTGAGAACCTATGTCCAAGATCAAACGCATTCGGCGCTGGCTCAGAAGGAAGTTCTGGAAGAGCGAGCCGAAGCGACGGAAACGAAGTATTGTGAAGAGTCGAGGGGGTCGGAAGACTCGACCTCGCTCGGTTCTGATTCTCTGATTCAGGAGTCGCGGGTGGAAGTTGTCAACCATTTTGAGACACTCCCCTTGTTGATTTAGCGGAGTTCCTCCGGAGAAACCGGTAAGTTTTCGGGACCTTCGCCATTCGTGAAGATGAATGGCCTTAACACGTGGTGATACTGGACAGGAGCGGAGTCCACCCGCAAGGATGGGGATGCTCTGTTAAGCGATTCCACGCCGGAATGGGTCCAACCTGTTCCATGAACGCAACAACTCTCCCAAGCCCTTGTGACCCCACCTCCCCACAGGCGCAAGTCTCTTAAACCCCAACCTCCTTCTTGATCCCACAACTCAAAGACGTTGTTCCTGTGAGACCACAGACAACGTCAGAATGGGATCGAGCCTCGCCTCTCCCAAGCCCCGTAGAAGACCTATTCCGCAAGGAATCTGTCCAGAAAACCGTTTCGCTTCATTTTCGCACGGCGTTTCGGGTAGAGGCAGGACTTTCCCACCCATTTCTCAAGGAAAGGAGAAAAGCAACACAGCCATTTCTCAGCACACCGGATCGCTTGGCGATCCAACAGACACCCACAGATAGGAGAACATGGATCATGAGACTGGTTCTCAGAAGGTCCCTCTGGAGCGAAATCCTCCAGACAATATCGAGATTCCTGGCGAAGAGTCCGCTAGGATTCCAATTGGAAAGTAGCCCAGGCCGAGTGCGCGCTTACGCCGTACTCGTTTCACAAACCCTGGACTACGAAAACGAAGCGCCCGAAAACACGGATGGAGAGGGAATCCTTCACATCCCCGACGATGCCCTTCGTGGTTTAGCCGCCTCGCGCGGCAACGAAGGAACCATCACTTTCACCTCCACGGAAGGCTTTTCCACCAAAGCGGAATGGCGGAACAAAGGCCTGCATTCCTGCTACCAGTTCACAGCCGACACCGCCTTTCCCACGCCGGAGATTCCAGGA
>JAKQFZ010000013.1 GCA_029558215.1 Candidatus Omnitrophota bacterium | reverse complement strand
TCCAATGATGAAACCCATATCGTCTTGGTCTGGCCGAATGTGCCGGTGTGGGATGCCAACCGTTCCGACAGCCGATCTCGTTTTCTCCGTGTCAGGGTGTTTGGGGATGACGAGACAGGAGATTACTATTTCGGCAGAGTGATGTTCCGTGATGCTGCAGGAGCAGAGCGCGGGGTGCCGATGGTGAGTGGGGAGGTTTCTTCCGCCAGTTACACCGTCGAAATTGAACCGTGGGAGGGCTGGTCAGGATCGGCGTTTGACATCAACCCGAAGAGTTATGAAGACTTGCGTGCGTACTATCTGAACACCTACTCCTCACATCTTCATCTGGAGATTAAGACAGTCAAGAACAAGGAACATGCGATTAAGTATGTTGAGTTCAGCGGCCTGACCGATGAACTGACCGACGATGACGATTCGCTGTGGTATCTGTCCGGAACGCCTGGACTTCCGAATCCGCTCTATGAACCGCTGCACAACGACCCGGCTCAAGAGCACAAGAAAGCGCTGATCAAGAACTCCCGGCTGGCAAACCTCTATGAACTCAGCCGAATTGCCACGGGCGGAGAGTTTGAGGTTCTGGGCATTGAGAAGGCGGCGCAGATGTCCGACCTGATACGCTTCCAGACAACCGCAACCGAGCAGGTGGAAGGCTTGATCAACATCAATACGGCCACACGGCCTGTGCTGATGGCGCTTCCATGGTTTGAACCTGTCTGGACAATTTCCGATCACTACTATGCCGGCAACCCCAATGGCCTTTTGAAAGAGCGTTTTGACGTTGCCGACCGAATCGCCCGGGCGATCCTGGATTATCGGGACTATCGGCTGGACGGATTTGACGGACAACCCGGCGTTGCCGGAGTGGATGACGACGATGATGGTGAAGTTGACAACCTGACTGAGCGCAACTGGCCGGGTTCGGATGATCCGCCTTTTGACACGGTGGGAGACCTGGCGATCCTGTTTACGCATCCGAAATCCGATGTGTATCTGGGCTTCGGAGCCAAATGGCGCTCTCAGGGCTCAATGCACTCGATTTCTGGCATGGAAAATGCGACTCCAGCAAGTGTGTTCGGACGTGTATCGAACCTGATGACCGTGCGATCCGATGTGTTCTCGGTTCGAGTGAGAGGTCGGGTTCTTGGTACTGAAGGAGGAATCTTGGCGGAAAAGTTGATTGAGGCTGCCATAGAGAGATAGACTTAGAGTGGTTGCCAAGGAAGCCAGAGTCCGAACAGAATGGTTTCCGGTGAGAGAAAAAGGTCACAGTGCGGGAAAATTCCCGCTCGAATGGAGGCGACCGAGTATGAAGAGGAACCCTGAGAGAAAAGCAGTTGTCATGGCTTTGAGCAGTGTTGCTGCCGCTGTGGCGCTCATTCTCGTGATCACGGGTGCCTATTGTCTTGAAACGGATTTCGTCCAGAATGGAACGTTCCAGGAAGGGAATCCGGTTGTTGGGTTGACGCCACCCTCGTGGTCAGGCTCGGCGATTATCACTGAAGCGACAGCAGGATCCACCGACTACGCAGCCCGGTTCTATTTTCTGGGTTGTGATTTGTCTCAAACGCTCCTTTCGGTGCCCAGGCCAGTGACGCCGGAGTTGTCGTTCGACGCCTACGTGAACTTCCCAGGACACAAACTGCAGGTGGAAATTGGTCCCAAGCATTCGACAATTGTCATTCTTGGAACCACCTACGCCTGGACGCATGTAGTACCTTTCCCGCAAGGGACTGTTGGGGATGTCACCTCAACAGACTACATCCGATTCAAGGTCATTGAGTGGGGTGGCGAGTCGAACCCCTACCAGCAGTACATTCACATTGACAATGTCAGACTGACGGCGGATCTGCCCGGCTCCAACACGCCGACGCCCATCGGACCGACTGCAACCCCGACGGGTGACACACCGACACCGACACAGACCCCAACACCAACGGAGACAGGGACGGAAACTCCTACCGGGACGGCAACAAATACACCTACATCACAATTCACCAATACTCCTACCCGAACGCCGACCCAAACCCCTTATGTGGGTAGCCTTCGAGTCTGGGCGGAACCGTCTCGTGTGCAGATTCCCGAAGAGGGCAATGCCACCGCCCTTGTTCATGCGACTCTGACACGGTCGGATGGTTCTCCTTCCGATGATGTGGATGGACTCACTTGCGAGAAACTGTCCGGTCCGGGTGCAGTGGACTCCATGTTCAGCCGTTTGGGGCCAGGGCACTTCATCACGCGGTTCTCTGTTGACCAACAGGATCAGTCGGGAGTCGCCGCGATCGAAGTCACCTACGAACAGCAATCGAACCAGGATGTTCAGGATCTCAAGGGACACACGCAAATCTACGTTGACCGATCGCCCAAACGGTCTGCAACGTCTTCAAGACCACCGGCCAAACGTCGGGTTCTCTGGTCAAGAGAACGAACCCGCTAGGCGGGAAGTGCGCCATTGTCAGGCGCTGTTGGAACGGATTTCAAGTGCGGTTTCTGGAGCGATTCAGAAACCGCATTTTCATGCTAACTTACCACGGTAT
>JAKQFZ010001171.1 GCA_029558215.1 Candidatus Omnitrophota bacterium | reverse complement strand
CGCCGAACACCCGGAGATGGTTCACAACGATAGAATTCTGGCACGGTCTTGGTGGCTCGGTTGTACTCCTCAGCCAGCAGAGCGCATAACTGGTCCTCAGTACCTCTCTTGGCAATGTTGACGACGCATCCGCCAAAGCCCGCACCGGTCATTCGAGCGCCCCAGACGAGTCGGGATTGACGTGCAAACCCAACGAGCAAATCCAACTCGCGTACAGTCACTTCATAGTCTGTCTTCAGACTTCCGTGCCCTTCGTAGAGCAGAGTCCCAAAAGTCTCCATATCACCTTCTTTGAGCGCTTGAACACATCGCAGCACACGATCGTTTTCCGTAATGACATGCTGGGCTCGCAACTGCGGTTTGCCGGAAAGATCGCGTTTCCACTGACGCCAGTCTTCTGCGGTCACATCGCGCAGCGAGTGAATCTTCCGTTTTCGATATATCCGCTTCAGTGTTTCGACTGCCTGTTCACATTCCCGTCGCCGCGTGTTGTACTCGGAGTCAACAAGACCTCGCTTGACCATGGAATTGACAATAACGAGGCTGAACTGATTGGTGGGAAGAGGAACTGCCTGGGTTTCCTGATTCCGGCAGTCCAGCAGCAGTGCAGCGCCCTCTTCACAAAGCGCACTGGCGAACTGATCCATGATGCCGCAGTTGACCCCAGCGAAGAGGTGCTCAGCTTTTTGACACAGTAAAGCAAGATCCTTCAGATTGATGTCCAGACCGAACAACTCCTTGACCGCAAAAGCAGTGGCCACTTCCAGGGCCGCCGAACTTGAGAGTCCCGCCCCCAAGGGCACATTCCCTTGGATGACCATTCTCATACCTGAAATGCTGGAGAATCGCTGTCGCAAGAGGATTACGACGCCTCGTGGATACTCAACCCAGCAGTGCGTTGAGTGAGGCTCCCGCTCATTGACCGAAAAGGTCTTCTTTTCGTCAAAACCAACTGCAAAAATCTCGACAGTGTTTCCCGAAACCGCCTCAGCCATAACATCAACGGTGGTGTTGATTGCCACCGGAAAGACGTACCCCTCATTGTAGTCCGTATGCTCGCCAATAAGGTTTACCCGTCCTGGCGCGCTGACGGCAACCCAGGTCCCTTTCGGCTGTCCGTATACTTGCTGAAATCGCTCCTGCAAGGCGCTCAGTTTGTTGTTGGCTCCCGTTTCCTCACTCACGACACAATCCTCCCGATCGTCATTGGCCTGTCAAGAAGAGAGACTTCACGTGCGCAATCCTCAGTCCGGCACAACAGCGATTTTGACCGTCTCGGACTTTCCCTTATGGAAAAGTTCCACCCCAGCCGAAATTTTTGAAAGTGGAAGAACCTTGTTGACGAGTTTCTTCTGAGAGATCAGACCCGACTCAACCAGACGCGCAGCCCGCTCCAAAGTTGCCGGTGGCATCTTGGAGCCCATGATGGTCAACTCCCTATTGAACATTTCGAACGGTTCAACAGCCAGACTCTGTTGGCTCGGACAAACGCCAAAGAGCATGACCGTACCACCCTTGCGCACCAGGGGCAGCGCTTCCTGGATAGGTGTGGCATCGCCGGTAGCGTCTATCAGATAATCCACGCCGCCAGGAGAGGCCTGCAGCACCGCCTTTTTGAGATTGTCCCTGGTGGGGTTGATGACAATCTCCGCACCAAGTTCCTCAGCCAGTTTGGCTCTGAAGTCAATGATCTCGGTCTGGATCAGCGTTGTAATCGGACTCTTCCGGAGCAGTTCCGTCCAGAGCAGTCCCACGCATCCTGCACCCAGAATCAAAGCGGACGAACCCGCGCGAAGATTCAGTCGGTCGTAGCCGTGCAACACACATGCGAGGGTCTCAGCCAAAATACCCCCTTCGATGCCGACATTGGAGGTCAAACGATAGGCATGTGTTTCGGGAACCAGTGTGTATTCCTCGAAACCGCCCGGGAGTTTGTACCCGATGATGGTTGGTGCATCGCAGAGATTCGTCATCCCCTGTTTGCACCAGACACAAACACCGCAACCGATCACCGGATCTACACAGACATTGTCCCCAACTTTGAGACTCGACACCCCTTTTCCAAGTTCGGCGACCGTGCCACAAATCTCGTGCCCGAGGACAACAGGAGGCTTTGCCAATGGAACCTCCCCCGCCAGGATATGGCAGTCCGTTCCGCAAATGCCACAGGCGGTCACCTTGAGCAATATCTCCCCCACCCCAGGTTTGGGGATCGGCAAGTCCTGCATTTCAATGGTATCTTTACTGACGTAAACTGCTGCTTTCATGATCATACCTCCCGGACTGGTCTCAGTATTCCAGCCCAAGCCTAAGCGTATCACAATCGTCTTGGCTTGCTCAACAGGGAACAGTGGGAGGACTAGATGATCGAAGCTTGTACTTGAGCAGCGTATCCTGTCTGGCGTCTTTCACGGGAAGCCTGCCATGTTCGATGAACGAAAACCCGTCCTTTCGTCATCACCTCCCGTCGCCTCAGGAGCAGAAGACGCTGACAGATTCGACATCCCGGGGGGAAGTTGCGTTCCCGAATGGCGCTCCGCATTTGAGCCAGTTTGTCGCCACGCCATATTTCGGTGATGCTGGAGACAGTCAGATCTCCAACAACCTTCTCATAGAGGTAACAGCATGGCGCCACCTTTCCATCGCCTCGGATGAAAAGAGTTGTATAGAGCATAGGGCAGAAAAGTGGTGAAGGATCGTCCTGGTATCGAAGCGCGGGAGGCGTCTTTCCTGGGCAGGTCGGCATCCCCTTGGAGTCAAAATAGATGGAGGGACTATCCTCATAGTAATCAAGAAACACACCCAGCTGAACACAGCGCTTCCGCAGCTCTTCGATCGCCTCTTCCCCTTCTCCACGGGCGAACGAAAACCGTTCGGCCGTCTCTTGCGAGTAGAAGACAGGATCCATCACTGCAATAAACTCCACACCCAGCGACTTGGCAAAGTCTGCACACCCCGGAATCTCATGGAGATTGTCACGTAACATCACAAAACTCAGCCGAGGATACGGCAGTGGGCTGCCTCGTTCCGCACGCAGTTGCATGAACTGTCGGATGTTTGTCAGAACCTTGTCCCAGTCGCCCCCCTTTCGGATTTGGGAGTAAGTTTCAGCTGTGGTCGCGTCCAGAGAGAAACTCACCTGTGCGACACCGGACTCAACAATCTTTCGCGCCCGCTCCGAGGTGAGAATCAGACCATTGAGACTTGTTGTCGTCGTGCATCCGATGCCAATCAGCCGCTCCAACCAGGGGAAGAAGTTCGGGCTGAGAATCGGCTCTCCGTATCCAAGCAACAGGGAGAAACATGCCGACTGCGCTTCCGGAAGGAGACGCTCCATAAACTCTGGGGGAAGATGCACGTTGGAGGGACAGACACTGGTTGAGGCGCTCTTGTAGCACATCTCGCAACGCAGATTGCACGCCGTTGTATTTTCGACCCAGATGGTCAGGGGAAACGAAAGAGGCCGATCGGGAAGGCGCAGGAGATCAGACCAGCACAACAACGCATTGAGCACTCGACCGCGGCGTCCGCCTTTTGACAAGGCACATCACTCCTTAATCTGAAACGCTGTCAAGTATATCCCGCATCTCCCGAACGGCGCGTTCCAGACCGACAAAGACCGCATGGCAGATGATGCTGTGGCCGATGTTCAGTTCATTCATTCCCTTAATTTCGGCAACGGGTCTCGTGTTTCGATAGTGAAGACCGTGGCCTGCGTTGACCGTCAGGCCAATTTGATGCGAGTAATCTGAGGCCTGAATCAGACTCTGCAGCTCCTGGTGCTGTGCTTCAGAGGAAATCGCATCTGCGTATCGTCCGGTGTGCAGTTCCACAATCCCGGCACCTACGGCTGCGCTGCCGTCCAGCGCGGCGCGCTCCGGCTCCACAAACAACGAGACAGGGATACCGGCATCATGAAGTCGGGCGATCTGTTTCTTCAGGTGTTCCTTTTGCGAGACAACGTCCAGCCCACCTTCTGTGGTGCGTTCTTCCCGTTTCTCGGGAACGAGGGTCACCTGATCGGGCTTGACTTGAGAGGCGATCTGAACCATTTCATCAGTGGCTGCCATCTCCAAATTGAGGGAGATCTCAAGCATCTCACGCAACAGACGCACGTCTCTGTCCTGAATGTGCCGTCGGTCTTCACGCAGATGAACTGTAATACCATCCGCCCCACCCAGCTGCGCCAGAACCGCTGCGGCAACTGGATCGGGATACAGAGTTCCCCGCTGTTGCCGCAGAGTGGCAACATGGTCAATGTTTACTCCCAAACGTACCTTCATGGGGATTATCTCCTCTCTGAACACTCTCAAGACAGATCATTTTTTCTGTACAACAAAGTTCACACGAACCTGCCGACTGGCTTCGGAAACGGGCTGTACCGAAAGCCCTTTGAAGTTCAGCATGACGTCCACGGTAACGTTGCTTTCTATGTTCGTGATATCCAATGTATCGGTGGGAATTTCGGTGATTTTGTCCAGTTCGTCGGGGGAACCCGTGACGAGAACGGTCTCCGGCGTGATCTGCGTTTCCTTGACATGATGCCCGGGTGCCGGATCTCCCGATGTCACCACCTCGATGGGGACCTCTCTCTGGTAGTAAGCGATGTCAATGGTGATCTGGTCAGGCACAATGGAGCCTGGCA
Source organism: Candidatus Omnitrophota bacterium (assembly GCA_029558215.1). GTDB lineage: Bacteria > Hinthialibacterota > Hinthialibacteria > JAKQFZ01 > JAKQFZ01 > JAKQFZ01. The sequence continues at coordinate 7,765 of JAKQFZ010001171.1, read as the reverse complement.
ACACAACGACGCGTTTCTTGACGCGATCCTGCAGGTTGATCTTGGCGATCATCTCTCGACGGATGGGAATGGTGTTGGGACCGACAGAAACACTCTGAAGTGGAATCCTGACCATAAAATTATCAGCAGTCAGCGAAGCAATGTCTTCGCTGGGGCCCAGAACCTTGAATGAGCTGAAACGCTCCCCGGAGATTTCATGATACATGTTCGGGGGGAGATTCTCGCTCTGGAACTGAAGTGGGACGCGGTTGATGACCTTGCTTCTTAGTCGGGAGTCCGTCGCGAGATACCACAGCAAAAGGGAAAGCACCAGCGCCAGGACCTTCAGCCCCAGGTTGCGGATGCGAAAAGAGAAAATCCCTTGTGCCATGTTTGCGTCCTTCTATCGTCTGTGGAAGAGCCGGGTCAGAATGTGTCGCAGCTGCGCCGGATCGAGATCGCGAGTCAGCCGTCCCCCGATCGCTACGGAGATTGTTCCCGTTTCTTCTGAGATCACCACGACAATTGCATCCACTTCCTCTGTCAGTCCGATGGCAGCCCGATGGCGGGTTCCCAGGCTCTTGTCGGCCAGCTCGCGCTCGGTCAGGGGAAAGAGACATGCCGCTGCGCTGATTCGATCCCCTTGAATCACCACCGCTCCGTCGTGCAACGGCGTGTGCGGAGTAAAAATGGTCGTCAGCAAATCCGCATTCACCATGCCATCAATTTGGACTCCGGTGTCAACAAAACGCTGAAGACTCCCCTCACGCTCAAAAGCAACCAAAGCGCCAATGTGCTTCTTCGACAGAAGGGATGCTGCTTTCACAACAATCTCGACGGTCTCAGACTGGTCTCTCAGCAGCGTTCTGAACAGAGAGCGTCGCCCAATTCCCGCCAGCAGGCGCCGAATCTCCGGATGGAACAGGATCACCAAAGAGATCAACAAGACCGGCCAGAAGTTATCCAATACCCAGTTGATGGTATAGAGGCTTGCCCAGCGCGCAAAAACGGAAAGACCAAGCAGGAGCAACAGACCTTGGAGAACCTGCATGGCACGGGTCCCGCGCAACACTTTGACTACGTAGTAGATCAGAACCCACAGAACCGAAACATCAAGAATGTTCCGAAGGGGATCCGACAGAAATATGTGCAGCCACATAAGCGTTAGCCGTTCATGCCTTGCCCGCGTAGACGGTCTGTCTCAGTTTTCGTTTAGGCAGAGTTCCTGAGCCGACGGCGAACCGATTGCCTCTAGGCGTTGCCGAGCCTCTGATTCAGTTTTCTTCTACGCTCATAGGCATACTTTCGAGCGTTGGTCTTCAAGCGGATGTTGGTGAATGGATCACGCACCGCATCGGTATTGTCGGAATGTCGCCGATAGTGGTAGCAGACGTGATGCACACGACCCACATTGTACTTCTCGCCAACTTTCAGGACCAGGTCATAGTCTTCACCGTAGTTGGCAAATTCACCATCATCGAAGCCGCCAAACTCCAGAATCACCTTCCGGTGCCAGAATCGAAGCGCCCCCGCACCATTAACTCGAAGGATGTTGTTTCGGTCATACTCCAGGTGCCTGATGATGCCGAACTTCTCAAGAACCCTGTCTTCCGTGTCAATCAGATCGTAGTAGGAGATGGCAAGGGCGGTCTTCGGATTGCTCTCCATATGATCCACCATGCGCTCCAATGTTTTGCGATCATAGGTGTCGTCGGAGTCCAACTGTGAGATGTACTTGGCTTTGGATGTACGGGCTCCCGTGTTAAGAGCAAAAGAGATGGTGTTATAGCCACCGGTCTCAACGAGACGGACTCTGTTGCCAACGTACTTCTTGACGACTTCCACCGTGTTATCCGTGGAACCGTTGTCCACAACGATGATCTCAGCGTCTGTGAAGGTCTGATCCAAGGCGCTTTCGATCGAACGTCCAATGAACGCACCACGGTTTCGGCATGGAATCACGACGGAAACCAGTGGCGTGAACTTCTCGTCAGGCGAGTAAGTCACCACTTCGTTGTCATGGGTCATATAAATGCCACGACGTTTGAGCATGTCCTTGAATGCACGTTCAATCTCACGCTCTGAGGCCTTGTCGTAGAATAGGTATGAGAATCCGCCGTATTCTCCCTCGCCGGGGAAAAATAGTTCTGAAGCACCAACGGCGACCTTGCCCCCCGAGTCCGACTGAACGCAGCAGTACAGGGCTTCGTCAATGTGACCCAGTCGGTATTTGTCTGTCAGACGAAGACGAAGATCATATTCCTCGGCATGGTTGAAGTCCTCGCGGTAGCCGCCGACTTCTTTCAAACACGCCGTGCGGAACATCTTGACATGACCGAAATCAGCCATTTCCGTGTTGTCACCGATGTCCTCAAGGAGCTTCTTGAGTTGCTTTTCCTCGCCCTTCTGCGATTCGAAATTCGAGTAGGCGAAAGCCAAATTCGTATTGCCAGCCAGAATGTCCACGTACTTCTTCAACATTCCCGGATAGAAGCGGGTGTTGGCAGGCAGGTTGACCAGATAGTCTGCCTTGGAGGCTTCCCGAGCGGCGTTGCAAGCCTGGGCAAGATTGTTGCGTTTTCCGGCAATGACCCGAACTCGCGGATCTATCTGTTGGGCTTGTGCGCAAAGCGCTTTGCTGGCTGCGGAGTCACACAGATCCATCACGAGCACGTCCAACTCCGCAACATCCTGTGCCAGAACAGTCTTGAGACCTTCCAGCAGATCCTGGTTCTCTCGACATAGCAACGCAACCACAGTAATCGAGTTCATGTTCTTTCCTATCCTTCCTGCTTTTGGTGTCTCCCAAACTGGGTTCGGGAGTTCAGTTTTCGTGCTTCATTCTATAAAAACAACATTGACTGCACACACTCAAAGGCTCCAGTCCTTTGGAGCGTGCTTCCGCTTGACACCGGGTTCCCGGTTGCTCCCAGCATCGGGCACCCAAGCCCTGTAACGCGACAGGACATTCTTTCGCATCATAGCAGTTTAGCACTTCCCAGCATAGCAAATCCTTCAGACCGGCATGAGGGGCAATGAGAAGGTCTCTATCGGGAGCATCCTGACTGGCCGTGCCGTACAGACCGACAAGCGTTGTTCCGGCAAAGTAATGAGCCAGAATCTCACGGAAATCGTATCCGCGATGTGCCATCACTGCCGCCCCGATCTGACACAGTCCCACTCCGTGTCCCCATCCGGCACCGTGAAGACGGAACTTTGACGGCAGGCCGTTGGCACCCAATTCCTTCTCCACATAGAATGCCGAACTGTAAAGATGCGATGTCGAAAGTGCTCGTCGAATCGCCAGTTCCTTGCCGATTCGCTTGGTGCCGCTGGTTCCGACGATGTCCAACCACATGATGCGGCCGGACTGGCCTCGCTCCACTGGCACCAAGTCCAGCACCGTTCCCACGTCAACATTTGCGCGTTCCTTGATCAGGTTCTCCAATTCAGTGCGCTGATACTCGACTCTCCAACGGAAGTACTTTCTGGCGTAATGAAGTTCCTCGGGCAGATTCTCAACCTGCGTGTTGCAGAACACACTCGGAGTCGAGTCAATCCAGGCCTTTGCCTGTTGTTCGTTTGTGACGTAGCTGATGCTCTCTGCCTGTTGGGCAGCAGCATCTTTTCCTGCATCCAGATAGGGAATATGCCCTTCCCACCAGACATTGACGGCGGGTTCCATGATGCCACCACAAATCTTCGAGTACCGCGTATCACACACTTTGCCTTCAAAGACCAGCACTTCTCCCCGAGTTTCATTGGCCGTCTTGACCGAAGACGGTGCTTCGCGGGTGGAACCCCGATAGCACTGACAGTGGTCATCCGCGCAGATGTCAAACGCATCGTCCACATGGTGTCTGGCGACAGTTGCCAAAATCGTGTTGCGCGCACAGACGGTCTGAGCCTTCAGAAGCTCTTCCGGACAGATGGAGAGCATCTCAGATGAGTTGACGCTGTAGAGATACTCCTCCAGTGACAGTTCATTGACCGCCGTCAACGCTCCGGAGTTGTCCACAACAAAATCATACAGACCCCGAAATGCCTGCGTTTCCTTATGTTCCCAGTGGAATTCGATGCCGACGATAACATCGTAGATGGCGATCCGGGTCTTTGTGAAATCACGTGGAGAAACCCGAATCTTACGATCCGATTCAAAGAGCACCTTGCCCGATTGCGACTCGAGAATCTGAACGCGTCCCTTGGGGGGCACAAGCACGTCTTTCATCACCAGCGCTTCGGGATACTTTGGACTCAGAGTGTCCCACAAGGTCTGCGCATCGTGTTCCGTCGCGAACTCTCCTGTCAATGCCCAGTATTCGCGATTGTCGCTGATGGTCTCTCCCGCAACCAGCATCGGTCTGCCGGCAGCCTTCACTTTGCCTGAACAACTGGCCAAGGCGGGGTCGTCCAGAATCTGAGTCGCGTCGTCGGGATGGTCGAACACTCCGAGTCGAACCCGATAGGCGATGCGCGCGGCGACAGCGTCAGCAAGCACTGCAATGCACTCTGTTTTCGCGGGGATTTCACCAAGTCGAGTCTTCTCATCGGCGGCGAAAACATCCAGAATCTGGTTTGCCATGAACCGAACACGAGGCACTTTCTGAAGCACTCCGACGCGCACATTGGGGCCAAGAGATTGAGCCTTGCTAGAAGACATCTTTCATTTTCTCCCGTAATTCTGTTGCCGTATCCTCAGGAGCTTTCTCCACCACCAACTCCCCAAAACCTCTTTCAGCACCCGACCAGGGTTTGACGGGAAACAGCTCGACATGGAATCGGTATGCCCGGTACGAGGGTGGAAGTTGGTGAACGATGACAAACAAATCATCATTTCCGGAAATGGCAAAAAGCCCTTTGATGCTCACACAGAGTATCTCGGCAAGATTCCTTCGATCCGTCTCGGAAATCTGGCTCAAACTTGAGGCTGCCTGCCGCAGGATAATCCAGATTTCATTGTTGGTTCGAGGTGCAAAGGGGGCAAGAACTGAAAAAGCAGCGTTCTCTCCAACAAGACGTTCCCCTCGGCGGCGTTCTGCATCCAGGATCGCGTCAAAGATGTTCATCCCGTGATCTCGGTGGAACTGCTCGGCACGACTGAGTTCCTCCGCCTCTCGAACGGGAACGTAAGAAAGCGACCCAATCTGCCAATGAAAATGAGCCAGTGAAGCGGAAAGCCCCTGATTGCGGAACAACACAACGCACCGGCCAAGAAGTTCCTGCTCCTGGACATACTGCGCTGCCACCTGCAAAGCCAAGGCCTCTTCGTTCGGGTCTACCTCTTGCGAACTGGCCTTGTGCAAAGGTGTCTCGACAATGTTCAGATGATCCAACATCCAAGGGTATAGGTTGGGAAATGACCGCACCTGCCAAGGATCCGTCCCGATGCGGACATAGTCGGATCCGGTTCCCTCCCATCGGGGCGTCATGGCTTCCTTACCAGGACCAAAGGGACATCGTTCCGGATCGTCTTTGGCCACGGCCGGAGCGGAGGCACCTCTACCCGAAACGTTTCCCGGTCTCTTGGCTCGGGCAACGTTCATGTGACAGATGTCCTTGGTTAGATAGTGACGCCGTCGGATGATGGGCTGAATCAGGACACCGTTCTCATTCAAGAAAGGCTCAAGGCCATTCGGTACGCCGGAATCGGGCGGCACAACTCGACCCTCTTCCTGGAGCTCCCAGAACAATTCCTTTTCCCAAGACATATTCCCACCTCTCCCTTGAATGTTTCCTCTCGGCGGAAAGTTCAACCCTCCGATATGTGTACCCCGACATATCCCCACGAGAAACGCACTCGATTTCTCAGAGCAATCCCTATATACCATGATCGGTTTGGCTGGGCAAGTCTTTGAAGTCAAACGGGTTTGCCTCTGAGCAGGTTGGCACCTGCGGGCGTGCGGGCCATGCCAAAGCCTGTGTCGTGATAGCTCATGAAGGAACTCACCGCTCTTGGAGTCGAGCTCACCCACGGGAAGAGGCGTATGCCTTGACGTCCGCTGTGGTTCATGTGACGATCCAGCAACAGATTCACCTGAGCGCAGGCACGGGAGATTCACAGATGTATAATGGACAACGGACGGGACTCCTTTGGTGATGAACGCATCCCAGACAACTTCTTCCCAACTGCGAAATCCTCTGCTGAACTTCATTGGCGAAGGCATCTGGGGATTTCAGGCTTCTTTTGTTGCTTCGGCAACCGTGTTGACTATTTTGCTTCAGGATTTCGGCGCGAGTGAGAGGCTCATCGGATCCATCACCGCTATCGAGGGCGTTCTCACCTCACTCCCCAGCGTCATCGGTGTGTATCTCTTTCGCTCTGAGCGCACACGCAAACGCGGTCTCCTGCTCTGGCATGCGGTGGCAATGGTTCCTTTTCTGTTTGTCAGTGGCGCACTGGTTTCTTACTCGCCCCATCTGAGTGCGCGTGTTGTGCGCTTGGGTCTTCTGGCTTCCTTTGCGTGTTTTATGGCATCCTTGGGGGTGATTGTTGGCGTCTGGATGGACTGGCTCGCTCATCTTTACGACATCCGGATTCGGGGAACAGTTCTGGGTGCCGGGTTTTTCGCCTCAGCAACAATGGGATCGGCAGGTGGCTTGATCGCTGGATGGATTCTGAGATCGTATCCCGGGCGGACAACCTTCGCTGGCTTTTACTACCTTGCGGGAGTTCTTGCGCTCCTGTCCATTCTTTGTTTCTGCTTCATCCGAGACCCTGCACCGGATTCTGTCCCGTCGGCGCATCCACTACCCGATCTGAGCTCTCTCTTGGGGCGTTTTGGATACAGCCTGAGAAGCCCCAATTTTCGAGCCTTCTTGATCGGTCGTATTCTCGCGGTTGTCGGGTTCTGTATACTGCCTTTCATCACGGTCTATTACCGCTCAACCCTTGGTGGCGCTTTGCCCGAGCACCAACTGATCTGGTGCAGCACTGCCATGACCGCGGCAACGGCGTTGACCTTTCTGTTTCTTGGCCTCTTGGGAGACAGGCGAGGCCATCGCATTGGAGTCATCGTTGGAACGCTCGCACAAGTTGCCTCTCTCTCGGTTCTGTTGATGAGCAGCGGACTTTGGAGTTGTATGGCCGCCTACTTCTGCGCGGGGATTGCCATTGGGGCAGGTTTCCTGTCGCACGTCAACATGCTTTTCGAGACTTGTCCCCACGATCATCGTCTGTCCCATATCACTGTTGCCAACTTGGTTTTGGCCATGCCTCTTCTCACAGCACCTCTGCTGGCGGGAGTCTTGGCGGAGTGGGCAGGCCTTCGGACACTCTTTGGCGTATGTCTTGTCTTCAGCGTGTTGTCGGCTCTCTGGTTGACTTTCCGTGTGCGCGACCCCAGGCACATTGAGGCCTACGGCATTCCGTCGCTCTGATGCAGGACGCACATTGTCTTTCTGAGTATGCAAGCGAAGAAACCTCTGTGACTGAGGGCGTCCCTCTAGGTTCTTCTGTTTGTCGTGTTCCTGTGAGGGCATATTCCGGAAAGGCCTTTCGGCGTCGCGATGACACATGCACCTTTCAGGTCATTCCTGCATCTGGTGCCAGTTTTGTTGAATCAGGAGCAAATCATCCAGATCCACTCTGCCACTCCAGTTCACGTCAACGTGGCCAGGGGTTTCGGGCATCTTCGAGTAGGGAATGTAGAAGACCTCACCAGACAGACTACCATTGCGGTCTGCGTCAGTTTGATCGTCAGGTTTGTGGTAGATCATGGCCTCGATTGTCTCAGGACTGATACTGTCCCAGACATTTCCCATCGCCGGAACATCATTCGTTCCGTGG
>JAKQFZ010001166.1 GCA_029558215.1 Candidatus Omnitrophota bacterium | reverse complement strand
GGCGAGACGCACCACCTCTTGAGGAATTTGACCAGCCGCCTCGAATATGGGAGACTTAACAACATGATGAGTTCATGGATGCGGGGTAAATCAGCAGCCCTCAGGACCGCTTAGGCTGGCACTCAGAGGAGTCAGTCGGAGCATGAGAAGAGAGGGCACCCGGCCCGGAGAGGGACAAGGACCGCTGTTGATCCTACTGCGGGCCGAATTGCTGAAAGCAAACTGACGGAGAATTCTCACCAGCCGATGGAAGAAGAGTTGCCTCTCCTTGTCAATCCTGCCGGAAAGGACTTTCCTGTCAAACGCATACCGCCATGCTGGTAAGTGCTGCCAGCTGCGACAAGCGTCTGCAATGAATCAGATCATCGGTGTGAAATGAGAACCGACACCTGAGCGAATACTCAGGTGTCGGTTGTTGCCTTGTGACAGAATGCGGTAAAAAGTCTTACGGCCACAGATAGGTGCCTGTTGTCGGATGCACCGGAATTCCGTCCGCTTTCTTCTGACACTTGATGACATTTCCCAGACTGATCGTGCCATTGGTCGGATCATAAGGGAGCAAGGTGGCTCTTGCACCATGGAAAGGCGTTTTGTCTGGGCCATATCCGTAGAACAGCCATGCGCCAACCCACTGCTGAAGGCCGCCCCAAAGATCGCCGTTGTCTTCCACCATGAACTGCGTTTGGTAGTAGACATATCTCTTGCCCACACCGGAAGAAACCGGATAGTAAGTATTTGACCAAGTGCTCTGTTCTTCGACGAATGGATCAAAAGGAAGACTCTTAATGTAGGCTACAGGGGACGTCAGATAACTTGGGAGACGTGAATGATATCCCGTTGTTCTCGGATTCAGGCCTGCCCGAAGATCACCGGCGGGCGGGTACTGGCTGTTGTCTATTCGATACGACTCAAGAGCCGTGACGCAGGAAGACATCTCCGCAACGCCATGCGACACCTTGGCTCGCACCTGCGCCATCAGGAAATTCGGAATGGCAATCGCCGCCAGGATTCCAATGATGGCAACAACAATCAGAAGCTCAATAAGCGTGAAAGCTTTGTTCTTCAAACTTCTCACCTCCTTCTTTGGAGAGAAATCCCAAAATCCCTCCCGGACTCTATCGATCCTTTGTTATCTTACTGGTCTGCCCTATCCTTGTCAAAAGAAAATCGCGCTGGTAGTCTGCACTCACTCTTTGTCACCTTACGCCCTAGGAAACGGGGTGAAACAAGAAGACGGTCTGTCCCTTGACCAAGGTCTGTCTCACATTGAAGGCCTCGTCAAAGAGCACAAGATCCGCCTGATAGCCCGGTTTGATGCTGCCCATCAGATGGTCAACTCGGAGCGTTTTGGCGGGGTTTGCCGTCACCAGTCGCACTGCCTCAGGCAATGAACACTCTACCTGCTCATAGAAGTTTTGAAGTGCCTGGTTAATGGTCAGGGCACTGCCGGCAAGCGTACCATCGGCGAGACGCACCGTTCCGTCCTCTTTGAGAAAGATCTCCTTGCCGTGGCCGACGGAATTGTATCTGCCCGGAGGCTGACCGGCTGCCTGAATCGAATCTGTGACCAGGATGATCTTCTCCCAGGGTTTGACGCGAGCGATCAGGTCGTACATTGCAGGGTGGAGATGATGATTGTCAGAGACAACCTGCACGGAGATTTCGTCGGTCAGAAGCGCGGCGCCAACCGCTCCCGGCTCCCGGTGATTCAGCGGCCGCATCGCGTTGAAGCAGTGTGTCGCGTGCTTCAGTCCCCGGGCAGCCGCCTGTTGAACGATCTCAAAGGAACTGTCCGTGTGACCCAGAGAAGGAAGCACTCCCTGAGCACTGAAGAAGGAAACGACATCAAGGCACCCCGGTAGTTCAGGAGCCAGCGTAATGAGTTTCAGGAGCCCCCTGGAATAGTCCAGAACGCGCTTGGCGTTTTCCAGACTCACGGGAAGTTCAGTCTGCACTTTGAGTGCTCCACGGCGCTGAGGGTGAACAAAAGGTCCTTCGAGATGAAGTCCAAGTGTCTGCGCGCCTGTGTGTTCGGAGGCAATCCGTGCGCAGAGCCTTGGCAGATGTTCTTCATCGTAGTTGGTGGTGGGTAGAAATGCCGTGCATCCGAACCGGGGCAGCAATATGCACAACGCTTCGATGCCATCCGTTTCCACTTCCCAGACATCGCGGCCGAGAACACCCTGGATGTGCATATCAATAAAGCCGGGTGAAACATAGAGAGATTGAGCATCAATAACGGCTGCGCTTTGATCGGGAAAGGACGGTTCGATCGCCTTGATGAGACCTGCCTCAACAAGGATGCTGAAGCCATCAAGAATTTGGTCGCTCGTGATGATACGCCCCCCCTTGATGATGAGACGTTCTGTGCCGTTCAACTTTCTGACTCCTTCAGGGGGAAGAACTCAAACAAGTAATGTTTGGGGGTATCCACAATGAGCTTGGCGTGGGACTTAACATATTCCGCCACAGGACGGTTGTACTCAAATCCTGCGACATCCGTGACAACGAAGTACCTGGCTCCGTCGCGAATATAGTCCATCAGCACGTCGCATCCAGGCTCTCGCTCGGAGACTTTCAGACGGTGATGCATGGTGTGCCATCCTTCACGATGGCAATTATAGATCAAGGCAACGGAATCCTGGTCTACCAGGACGAGAGCATCTTCCGGGGTGAGAATACGGACTTCCATCGTCGCGGCAGCCCAGTTACGGTTGTAGATATACTGATCTTCCTGTCCTCGGATCAGGGCCAGAATTCCAATTGACACGACACAGGCAAGCAGCGCCGCCCTGATCGCAGTCTGAGATAAGCCCGGCAGCGCCTTGCGTTTTCTCCAGAGCCATTCCAAACCTTTGCCTCCGCAAAGTGCCAGCGCAGG
>JAKQFZ010001160.1 GCA_029558215.1 Candidatus Omnitrophota bacterium | reverse complement strand
CGCGAGAGTCGAGCCATAGCACTGTCGTGTATGAGCCTGGAAAGTGTATCAAGTGTGGCAAGTGTATCGCAGTTGCTGAAGGTCATGAGAGCCACCTTGGACTGACATATATCGGGAGAGGATTTGAGGTTCGAGTTGCGCCACCCTTTGAGCGCAGTTTGAGTGAGGCATTGGGTGAGGTCGCCGGGGAGTGTGCTGATATATGTCCGACAGGAGCACTGTCGGTGCGAAGACGAACTCGTTAGTCGTGCATTGATAGGGAGAGTTTTGCCAAGTCTATGCTGATACGGCACCGGCTCTCTCTCAGGAGCGGGAAGATGGGAGTAGAAAGAATGAGAGCGGCAAACAATAGAAGAATCGGGATTGTTCTTGCGGTTTTGAGCGGTCTTTTGCTTTTGCTGCCAAGAGCAGCGAATGCCGACGACTGGCCGCAGTGGAGGGGGCCGAACAGGAATGGGATATCGGCCGAAAAGGGTTGGCTGACGGACTGGCCTGAGCAAGGACCGAAGAAACTTTGGAGCGCCTCTCTTGGAGCGGGATGCAGCTCTGTTTCGGTCAAAGGCGATCGGGTCTTCACGATGGGGAATGTTGCGGACAAAGAGAGCGTCTACTGTCTTGGTGCAGAGACAGGCAAGACGATCTGGAAGTATGAATACGACTGTCCACTCAATCCAAAGAATTTCGAGGGGGGGCCCGGAACGACACCGACAATCTATGACAATCGGGTCTATTCCCTCAGTCGTTCCGGACATTTGCACTGTCTCGACGCCGATTCTGGATCGCTTGTCTGGAAAAAGGAAGCAGTAAAGGAACTCGGAACACAAGAACCTACATGGGGTCTCACTTGTTCACCTTACGCATTTGGAGACAAGGTTGTCGTGAATCTGGACAAGGTCATCGCATTCAAGAAGGATACGGGAGAGACTCTCTGGCAGACCGAAAGGATTGGTGCAGGTTACTCTACCCCTGCTGAGATAGTTCTGGAAGGCAAACAGTACCTGGCTGTCTTCGGCACTGTTGGCTTGGTGGTTCTTGATGGAGACTCGGGCAAGGAACTTCTTCGATTTCCCTAGAAGACGAACCATGATGTCAACGCCGCAACTCCTATCGTCTCGGGCAACGAGATATTCATTTCCTCAGGCTATAACACCGGCTGTGCTCTGTTGAGAATCGAGGAATCGAAAGCGGAACTTGTCTGGCAGAGTAAGGTCATGAGAAACCACTTCAACAGCTGCGTTCTCTATGAAGGACATCTGTACGGATTTGATGAAGCCGATCTGAAGTGCATTGAATGGAGCACAGGCACAGAGAAATGGTCGCAGCGTGGCTTGGGCAAAGCCTCATTGATGATAGCCAATGACAAACTTATCATCATGGGAGAGCGAGGCGACGCTGTTGTCGCTGAGGCCACTTCGGATGCCTACAAGGAAGTGTCCCGCTCCAGCGTTCTGGAAGGTCGCTGCTGGGTGGTTCCAGTCCTTTCGAATGGGCTTTTGTACTGCAAAAACAACAATGGGGATTTGGTCTGTCTTGATTTGCGGAAAGACTAGTCTCAGTTGAGAAAGTGAGATATGGATCTGGAAGTCTTCTCCAGGCTGTGTATCGAAGGAGTGACAGACAGATGTGGCCGAACACTCAAAGAGCATTTACGCTAATTGAACTGTTGATCGTCGTGGCGATCATCGGCATTCTTGCGGCTATTGCCGTACCGAATCTTCTTCAGGCGCAGACTCGATCCAAGGTTGCGCGTGTCAAAGCAGACCACTCAGCATACTGCACCGCTGTCGAATCATACATGATCGATCACAATACCTATCCACTCGACGGAGACGATGTCCCGTTCTTTGACCCAACTCTGTGGTATCAAAAAGCTCAAGCAGCAAGGCTCACTACACCTGTCGCCTATATCAAGACCATTCTTGATGATCCATTCAACACGCGTCCGGCGACCAGTCCTGGAATGTTCCTCCTGTTTCCCGACTCGCCCCCTCAGCCCTACGCTTACATGACTCTGGGAGGATATCCGATTCATGCAGGACGCCCCAACAGATATGGAGTAGTTTCGGTCGGTCCCAATGGGGAGTTTGACTCTGCTGCAAACCAAGGCATTGATGACACCTATGATCCGACCAATGGGGTGGTGAGTCGTGGCGATATTATCCGATACGGTCCTGGGGGGCCTGGACGATTCAGTTATTAGCGATGTCGTTTGGGAAACCCGTACTATGAGTGCACGGTGAGGTGCGATAGAGATGGAATACCTCACCTGGTAAGGTGTCCGTGGTGATGATCTGTTCGCCAGGCACGGTGCACAGATAACTGCGACTTGTATCGAAGAGGGTACCTTGCCGCCATCTTGCAGGGATTCTAAAACGCAGTTGACCGCCCTTCTCACACTCGATCTTCACGTATTCCTGGTTTCCCTGCAAGACGCCTGAAATCAAGAATGCTCCTGGTGTGCGGAAACTCCGGAAAATAATAGGCTCATTTTCTGAAGAGGAGATCCAATCCGGCAGAATGTTGGGAAAGAACTCCAGAACGCCTTTCCACCACTGAACAAAACATTCCGTGATTGCTTCCATCACAAGGCCTTGTGTCGGCATGAAGTAAGGCCTTTCCTCTGAGCCTTGAAATGTCTGAATGAAGTCAGGATCAAAGACACCATGTTGTTTTATCTGGTCAAAGTCCAGAAGAAATCCAGGGATATTCCTAAGCCTGCATGATGAGAGCAGGAATGAACCTAGACATGAGAAGGCGGTTGTTCCGGACTGATGCAAAGAACAGATCTGGTAACGACGGTGATAACTGCTGAGGATCTGCGGGGCATCGGCCAGATCGGGCACGGAGAGCAGATAGACTGGATTCAGTTGAACGGGGCTCTGCTGGTCAGTCGCCTGGCGTGGATCACCTTCATAGACAGAGTAGTGATCACCATGCGACAACTTGGCATAGGCGAAGCCAGCCGCGAGTATCTGCAGCCATTGCTGGCAAAGTTGCTCGTCCTGTTGAAGAGCAACAGCGCAATCATAGGCGGTTTGGATCGTGTATTGTGCCGCCAACAGACAGTCAAAGTAATTGTTCTGATGCGGTGGCGCGTACTCATCCTGGCTCTGGGAGGGTGTAAAGCGGATTTCATACTGTTCTGACCGCAAGTCAACGCTCAAAATGCTTCGGTAGAACTGGGCAAGTTCCCGAATGATCGGGTAAGCGCGCTCTGCAAGAAAGCCCTGCTCTCCACTGAACCTCGAATAGTCATGGATCAATCTGCCAACGAGAGCCTGAGTATGATGCTGATAGAATAGCTTGTTCGGAACTCCACCAAGATGGTAGTCACTCCAATCAAAGAGTGGTGGAATCCAGGGATAGGCAGCCCCCGTGCGTCGCAGTATCTGTTGGCAGTAGTTCTGTGCATTTGGGGAAATATCAAACCAAAAAGCCGCGTTGAAAGAGGCGTGTCTGAGATGGTTCGCAGTGAGAAGATTTTGGTAACTCAGCAGAACGCCTTCGGGAGAGAAAGAAGGTGTTGCTGTTGCGGCAAAACCAAAGGCTGGAGGCGGATGGGGAATCTTCGAATCCAGGAAATTCTGCCCGAGGTAGTAATTACCGCGCAACCAGATTTTCTGGAGATCAAGTGCACACTCTGGAAGTGCAAGCAGGCTTTCGCTCCAGAAGTCTGTCCACCACGACTTGTGTGCTTGAGAAACGGCATCAAACCCTTGCTCGAAGACGAAATCGAAGATCTCCTGAATCTTCTCGATAGGATTCGTAACTTCGAGGTCAGACATCACAATCATCCAGATAGTGCATTCCCCACCTGGCTCAATAACCGTGGCGAAGGACTGTTCCAACTGCCGAACTGAGGCGTTAGGAGACACCTGCATCCAGAATTCCAGCCAAGTTGTCACGCTTCCGGTATCTACTCTCCAGCGAAGGGATTCATCAGTACATTGAAGTGTTGCTTCAGCACGTAGCGTCTGTTCGAAATCCAAGTCATATGCAAGTATTGGCTCGAAGCGAAGAGTAACCTTGTGGGACTTGCTGCCCGTGTTTCTGATCCGCGCAGAGAAGAGGTTCTTGTGCATCTGGGAGAAGAACTGTTCCTGCTCAAACTCATGACCGTCATTGCAGGCAATGTGCGTTTCTAGGACACCATCGAAGATATCCAGTTCCTGGTGATAATCGCAGATGGAAGCGACACTCAGTGCCTTGTGCTGTTGTGCCCAATGATCGATGATCAGCCTGCCAATCGGCGCAGCAAAATCCATTCCGAAATTGCCATGAACATGGTGATAGAGATTATGAAGCAAAAGCTGTCCGACCACCTTTGGACGCATGTCCGAAGAGGGTTGCGCCATGGAACCGAATGGGTCAAAGCATGCGCCAGCGTATCCATTTCCTAGAAAACACGGAAGCCATTGTGAGGAAGAGAGAAGATCAGAGAGAGTACGAGTTATGTTGCCCCTTCTGACGACTCTCTTGTCATCAGTCGCATAGTCTTCGATGTTTGGTGTCGAGCATTCCATCTGCCGGAATTCCTGGAATCTGAAATGGTTCAGACAGAGTCGGGTGAAGAATCCGCATGTTCCGATGCTGCGGACAAAGGAATCAACATGACGGCGCATTGGGCCTTTCGAGTCACCTTTTCCATAACACTTCCAAAGAGCACACGTCCCCAGGAACTGCGCCCTTGCCGACCAATGACAATGAGATCGACATTGGCTTCTTCTGCAAATTCAAGTATCTTGACGTAGTCCCGCCCGATCCGGATCACCACTTCAAGGTGGACCTCTTCAGGAACACGAGGCCGATAAACTTCTGCGATACGGGCATCAATATCCTGGCGAGCTTTCTCATCAATGCCGTCAACTTCATAGAGATAAGTTTTCCAGAATTGAGCTTCCGGTTCAGGGATGACGTGAAGCAGGTAGAGCGTTGAGCCAGGGTGACGCCGTGCAGCATAGATGGCATAGTCAAAAGCAAGATCGGCATTCTTTGAGAAATCGGTGCAAAAGAGAATCTTGTCAAAAAGCCCCTCTTTGAGTTTGCTGATATCCATAGTCCCCTCCTTGCGTCTGTTCGCGATGCCGAAGGTGAAAACTCGAAGCTACCTTGGAACATATCTGACCAACTTGGGCAGAAACAGGCACAGCTGTGGAAATGCCAGCAAGATCACTGATGCCACGATCAACATGTACAGAAAGGGGAGTGCTCCCCTGAACACTGTCTGCAACGGAACGTCTCGCTCGATGCCACTCACGACATAGGCATTCACTCCAACAGGGGGTGAGATGACTCCCATCTGAGTCACAAGGACAATGATGACTCCGAACCAAACGGGATCATAATGGAGTCCGGTGACCACGGGAAAGAAGATCTCGGTTGTCAGAAGAACGAGTGCCAGCGCATCAACAAAACACCCGGCAACTAAGTAGAAAAGGATAATCAAGAACATGATTGTCCACCCCGGAAGGGGAAGACCGGAGATCCAAGTCGCCAGTTCATAGGGGATGCGGGTTACAGCGAGAAAATGTCCAAAAACTGTGGCTCCCGCAACAATGATGAGCACCATGCAGGATGTCCTCGCTGTTTCCTGAAGAGATTTTCGAAAAGCCTTCCAAGTGATCTGGCGACGAACGATGGCAATGATGAGACTCCCAATGGCGCCGACGGCAGCAGCCTCGGTTGGAGTAAAGTATCCGAGGAACATCCCACCCATGACCGCAACAAAGAGAATCAGCGTCTCTCCAACGCCCTTCAGGGAGAGAATTTTCTGTCGCCATGAAGTTCTTGGTCCCGCTGGACCCAAATGAGGTCTTCTCCGGCATTGAACATAGATCATGATGCAGAAAAGCGACGCGATGAGGAGTCCCGGAACAATTCCAGCGATGAACAATTCACCGATGGACTGCTGCGTCATGATTGCGTAGACGATGAAAACCACGCTTGGGGGAATCATCATCCCAAGACTTCCCCCCGCCGCGACTGCACCGCTGGCCAGTTCCAAGTCATATCGGAAGCGTTTCATCTCTGGTAGAGCGACAGAAGCCATAGTGGCCGCCGTGGCGGGCCCAGAACCACAGATCGCTCCAAATCCAGTACATGCTCCCACGGTTGCCATGGCCAAACCGCCAGGAAGCGCACCAAGCCATGTGTAGGCAGTGCTGAAAAGTCTTCGGCTGATCCCTGCATGGAAAGCAACCTGTCCCATGAAGACAAACAAAGGGATAACGGTAAGGCTGTATGAGGAAAAAGTCTCAAAGATGTCCACCACGGCCATGTACTGAGCTGCCTGTGGAGAGACGATCACAGAGAAGCCCAACAGACCAATGCACATCATGGAAAAAGCTACCGGCATACTGCTTGCCAGCAGCACCAACATAAGAAGGCATCCCATCAAGCCAATTTGGACTGGACTCATGGTTTGATCATCTCCCTGCCGGGATGCAGCAAGTGATAGAAGATCACACAAGCCACCACGAGAAAACAGAAGGCCATAACATAGGGAACCCAAAAGACGGGCAGTTGTAGTGTTGGCGTCACTTCTCCACTGGAACGGAGTGAATGCCCATAGTAGAAACTCCGACGGGCGATCAGGAGAAAAAGACTTATCCCCAAAGTACGGACCACCGTATCCACAACAATCCGTCCACGCCAGGGAAGTTTGTGGAAAAAGTATTCGATGGCGACATGACCCTTGACGGCAGTAGTATAGGGAAGGGAGCAGGCAAGAGTGACTGCTCCCATTACTTTGACGACGTCAACAGCCCCCTTCAGGGGAAAGCCAGTTCTTCGCATGACAACGTCAACGCAGGTCACCAGCATCATCATAAGAATGCCGATTGCCGTGACACCCGCCAATGCGAAGGCGACCCAACGAACCAGACTGAAGAATGCTTCCAGAACACGCCAAAGATGCTCCAGAGCACCAGTGCGTTTCGACATCTTGGGATTTGTCTCCTTAAGGTACATGGAGATGGCCTCCTGGATGTCGTTCAGCAGAGCCTCTCCAGGAAGCCCCTTTTCCTTTGCAGCGGCCACATACTCATCCAGGATCGGCTGAACACTTTGCTTCCAGTTTGCGACCTCGGCTTCATCAAGGGAGATAGTCTCGTGTCCCAGTTCTTTGACAAAAGCTTCTCCCTCTTGGTCTGCCTGTGCCCAAGCCTGACCATGCTGGTCAACCCATTCACTGCTGACCTGGTTGAAGATGTCCTGAATTTCTGCCGGAAGGGCATTCCACTTGGAGAGATTCATCACAACGAACATCGCCGTTGTGTACCCAATGGCAGACGAGTCGGTGATAAAGTTGACAACTTCGCCTTGTTTCCAGCCCTTGAGGGTTTCGATCGGGCACAGAGTTGACTCGACCACTCCCTTCTGAAGCGCCTCGTAAGTGTCCGGTTGAGGCATGGCAACGGGGACGCCCCCGAGGCTCTCAACAATCTTTGATGAGAGTCCCGTCACTCGAACCTTCATACCCTTCATGTCGGCAAGACTGCGAACAGGCTTCTTGGAAGCCAGTATTCCAGGACCGTGAGCATGGACATACAGGACGTGCACATCCGCCACTTCGGCCGGCATATACTTTGCGACCATCTGTGTGGCAATTCTTGTGGCGATGATTCCATCGGGATAGCCCAAGGGCAAATCGAGTCCTTCCAACAGCGGGAATCGGCCTCGAGTATACGCAAAGCAACTCATCCCAATGTCAGAGATGTTGTTCATGACTCCCTCGTAGCACTGAGGAGCCTGAGTCAGTGAGCCACCGGGATAGACTGTAATCTTCACCTTGCCGTTGGTGCGCTTGCCGATTTCTTCCGCCCATGCCATAGCCGTTTTGCATTGGATGTGTGCCTCTGGGAAGAATATACTGTAGGAGAGATTGATGACATCCTTCGGATCAACAGGTTGTTCCGCAGCGGGTTCGGCTTCCGCGGCGGCGGGGGCCTCTACTGCCTCCGGCTCTTCCTGCACGGGTTGTGCAGGTTGCTGTGCCTTCTGCTTGGGAGCAGCGGTACCAGGTTTCGATTCCGGTTTCTGGCCACAGCCAGCAATCGCCAGCACGATTGCGATACAACAGACAAACGATAGATAGACAAAACACTTCTTCATGATTTCCACCCTTTCAAAAATCCCCTAAAACTTGTCTTGATCCACTCTCTTCCGAGCCAAGCCCTGCATCTCGGTCTGCCATCGCTCTGAGCTCTTATGAATGCGTCCATTCATCCCTGCCACGTGAAGGACGACGTTCAGAGCGTCTTGGC
>JAKQFZ010001157.1 GCA_029558215.1 Candidatus Omnitrophota bacterium | reverse complement strand
TTACCGTCAGAAGATAGAGAGCCGCCAGGATATACCCGTCAACGAAGTGACGGAATACGTTGCGGCCGAGTTCGAGTCCTTGCAGGACGAGACACAATTCGAACCTGACGAGGTGCCGGGACAGGTCAAGGATGTGACCGTGACCCTGGCGAAAACCTACCACGTCGAACTTGCCCCGAAGATACAGCCAATCCTTGTTGAGCAGGAAATATTGCTGCCGATAGAACCTTACGGAATCCTGCTCAAGGGATACGTTGACCTCGTTGATGACAAACTCTGGGTTCGCGACACGAAGACATCTATGAGATCCCCGAATGCAGACGAGATAAACAAGTCCCTTCAATTGTCAGCATACGCCTACTCACTACAGAAGATCACGGGAGAAATGCCGAAAGGCGTTGCCCTTGACTACGTGGTCGCAACGAAGGTTCCGAAGGTGGTTGTTCTGGAAGGGACGCGGAACGAACAGCAGGTAAACAGGTTTGTCAACACCGCGGCAAGGGTAGGCCGCGCAATTTCCGAGGGGTGCTTTTACCCGTCAGAGCATAACTTCCTTTGCTCCCCGGAAAAGTGCGGCTATTGGGAACTGTGCCACAAGGAATTTTAAGGGGGAGGGAAAACAGACATGAGCAACCTCGCGATTATGGAACAGCAGAAAAGCCTACAGCCCAGCGACCCGGCGGCTGTAGCGGCGGCAGAAGCGGTAAAGGCGCGCATCCAGTCAGCCTACCAGATGGCGATTTACAAACCCCGTTCAGAGTCCGGGGCGCGTCAGAAGATCCTTGACGCTTGCAAGAATAAGACCTTCGCAGAAGCCGCGGAGTACAGCAAGCCAGTTGGCGGATCTTCCATCAAGGGGCCGTCCATCAGGTTTGCGGAACTCGCACTCAGGGAATGGGGAAACGTGATAGTCGAAACGCAGATGCTTTATGAGGATATGGCGACCCGGAGGGTGAAGGTATCCGTTCTTGACCTGGAGACAAACGCATCCTTCGGGCGCGACATCACCATCAGCAAGACGGTCGAACGGGCTAACTCGTCAGGCCGGGAGGTCCTGGGACAGAGAACGAATACATCAGGCAAGGCCGTCTATATCGTCAAGGCGACGGATGACGAGATAGCGAACAAGGAAAGCGCGTCCATCAGCAAGGTTGTCCGCAATGAAGGACTCAGATTGATCCCGGCGGACATTATCGAGGATGCCATGACAGAGGTTCATAAGACATTGAAGTCGGGTGTCAGCAAAGACATCAAGACGGAGAGAAAGAAGATCGGAGACGCGTTTATTGCTATCGGTATCCCGGTCGATGAATTAGAAGCATACCTCGGTCATTCGATGGACAGGGTCACAGATGACGAGGTTGTCAATCTCCGAAGTATCTACAACACGATCAAGTCCGGTGAATCGAAGTGGGCAGATTACATGTATCAGGCAGAGAAGGAACAGAAAGCGGAGCAGAGGGCTATCAATCTTGAGGAATCGCAGAACGCTATTAAGGATGCTGTCGGGAAACTCAAAGAGAACAATGCTTAACCAGTTTAACACGGGGGCGGGGCTTAACCTCGCCCCTACCGTGGAGGGGTTGTAATGGCGAGGGCTAGGAATATTAAGCCGGGGTTCTTCTTGAACGACAAATTAGCCGAGTGTGATATATCGACAAGGCTCCTATTTATTGGGCTTTGGTGTATCGCTGACCGTGAGGGGCGACTCAAAGACAGGCCTAAGCGAATCAAGGCAGAGGTTTTCCCTTATGACGATATAGACGTTGAACCTCTTCTGGAACAGTTGCAGGAGAACGATTTTATCATCAGATATTCCGTGGATGAACACGAGTATATCCAGGTGGTGAACTTCAACAAGCATCAGAATCCCCACGTAAAAGAAGCGGAAAGCACCCTGCCTCCATGTCCTGATTATGAACAAGCACCAGAAAAGCACCATACTTGCACCATACAAGCACCAGACTTGCACAGTTCTTTCCCGGCTGATTCTCTGATTCCGGATTCTCTGATTCCTGATTCCGGATTCTCTGATTCCCTTCAAGATCATGCCCATGTCGAACCTGTTAAAAAAAACAAACCTGCCCAAGCAGAGAAAGCCAAGATCATGTCGAAGGAGATCCAGCGCCTTTTCGATTCCAAGTTCTGGCCCATGTATCCCAGGAAGGTTGCCAAGAAGGAGGCATTCAACGCCTTTAAAAAGCACTTCCCAACGTCACTATCGTGCGACGAGTGCAACGTTATATTTCAGAACATGGGGAGATACCTTGCGAATCTCCTAGCGGAGAAGAGACCAGCCGACAAGATTCCTTACCCGGCGACCTTCCTGAACCGTGAGGACTTCTCGGTCGAACCGGAGCCGATAGACACGGGCGAGTATGAGTTCGTCGAGGTGGAGAATGGCTAAATCCGACACCCCCCCGATGGCACTTGATTCTGAACGCGCAGTCCTGGGGGGATGCCTCCTTGATGCATCATGTCTGTCTTTGGCTTCCCGGACGCTGGAAGAGAGTGACTTTTTCGACACTCGGCACCGTCAGGTATTCCGCGCCGTCCAGGTCGAAGCCTTGAGGGGCAACGCCGTTGATGAGGTCATTTTGGCGCAGAAAATGAAGGTTGCGCAGTCCGAATTAGCCTCTTACATCGACGCGATCCCGACGCTACAGACCTTCCAGAGGCACCTTGCCATTGTCCGGGAGAAGGCCGTCAGGCGACTCATGGCAGAGCGGGCAAGGGAGATATATGCCCTCGCCATGAGCGAGAAAAAAGCCATTACTGACGTGACACAGGAAGCGCACAGGCTCATACGGGAATGTTCGGCGGCGGAACGGATAGCCGTGACTGACCCTACCCTGCATCAGGAAGCATACGAACAGCAGGTCAGATCATGGGACGGACTGCCCGTCTTGCGGACAGGCATTGACCCGGTGGATAACGAAATGTCCGGCGGCATTCTTCCCGGCGAGATCCTTTCCCTTGTCGGCGGAGAGGGAAGCATGAAAACATCCCTTGCACTCAAGGCGGTTGACACGTATTTGCAAGAGGTCGGAAGGAAAGTCCTGTTTGTGAGTTTGGACATGCCTGCCTATCAGGTCAATCTCCGTCGGCTCATGCCCATCATCGGGATGAACGAGATGGAGATATTGGAGGCTATCAAGTCCGATTCCCCGGAATACAAGCGCGCCGTTGATGTGCTGACGGAACGCGACGCGGGACTATTCCGGGTGATTGACGGGGATTACACCGTTGCCGACCTCGAAAGAGCCATCAGGACGGAATCTCCCGCCGTGGTGGTGCTTGATTACCTGACGGCAGTTGCAGGATTCAAAGACGAATTAGACGCTGCCCGGGGTGTCACGGCTGCCCTTCGGAGATGGAAGTCGGAAATGGGATGCGCGTTCCTGGTGTTGAATCAGATGAGCGACATTGCCCTGTCTAATCAGCGAAACGGCGATGTCGGAACGGGCAGAGGTTTAGGCGGAGGGTCAATCAGGAGACTTGCGGACGTGGTACTCGAACTCTTCAAAGATAAACCGCCGACAAGTGAAGACGGGACGCCGAACTTCGACACTCAGCACAGGATCATCTGTTCGGTTGCCAAGACTCGCAGAGGTCAGAACGGACGGCATTACAGCCTGCACTACGAAGGCAAGACGATGACATTCAGCGGGTCTGCGTCGCCCGTGAAAATCAGGAGTAAAAAATCATCCGAGTCTGTATTTTCAGACTCCTTTGGGGGGTTCTGATGATGATCGAAAACGGATGGACAAAAGAACTTGAGCGGTTAAGAGCGGAGAACACCGAATTGCGGGAGATGTTGGAATACGTCAGGCTCGTCAACCAAAAACAGAGGGCCTTAATAGCCAGGATAAGACGGGCGAACAACGAAAGGGTGTTGGTACATTGAAAGACCACGGTTCGCAGATATTTCCATACCGCTTGACATGCGAGGATCACGTTTCATGGCACATGTCTGCCTACGATGCGCATCGGTACGGGCGGTTACAGGGGCACACTGGATGCGTTGTCGAAAAAC
>JAKQFZ010001155.1 GCA_029558215.1 Candidatus Omnitrophota bacterium | reverse complement strand
GGCGAGATCGGCAACCAGGGAATCCATGAGATGGACATGTGTCGCTGGGCGTTGGGTCAGAATACACTTCCCCCGCGCGTGTTGAGTCTTGGGGGTCGCTTTGGCTATGAGGACGACGCGGAGACTCCCAACACACAGGTGGCAATTCTCGACTATGAACCAGCTCCGATCATTTTCGAAGTTCGGGGTCTGTATCGCAAAGCGAGTGACAAGGCCATGGATCACTATCGGAACATCCGTGTCGGTCTTGTTGTCGAATGCGAAGATGGGTACTACGCGGGCGGCGGTGGAGGTTGGATCTTCGACCACGACGGCAACCGTATCAAGCAGTTTCAGGGCGACGGTGGCGGGCAGCACGCCACCAACTTCATCAAGGCAGTACGCAGTCGCAAGACCGAAGACCAGGTTGCGGATATTCTCGAAGGTCATCTCTCCAGTGCGCTGTGTCACATGGCAAACATCTCACAACAGCTCGGTTCCCGCGCTTCTTCGGATGAGATTCAGGAAAAGATCCGCTCCGATCGCCACGCCTTGGAGACCTTGGAGCGTTTCCAGAGCCATCTTGAGGCAAATGAGATCGATCTTGCAAAGACCCCTGTAGTCTTGGGTCCGTGGCTTGCCATGGATGCCGAGAAGGAACGCTTTGTCAATTGTCCTGACGCCGACGCTGCCAACAAACTTGTTTCCAGGAAATATCGCAAGCCCTATATCATTCCGGAAAGAGTCTGATTCCGTGCAGCAGGAAACGCCCGACAGTATGAAACGTACCTTTCGTAGGGTCTGTCGCGAACAAAGTCGTACGCGATATCCTGTTGTTGTCTCAGCATTGAGTTCCCGAATCGCCAAGTCCGTCCTGAGCATGAAGGAGTTTCATGACGCGGAGATTCTGGCCGCCTATGCCGCGCTACCCGAGGAAGTCCAAACCCATCCCATTCTGGAACAAGCCCTCCTGGAGGGAAAAACACTGCTTCTGCCTAGAGTTGTTGCGGGCTGTGGTGACATGACTTTTTGGCGTGTTCGGGATCTGGAGTATGACCTCCGGTGCGAACCTCCGTTTGGCATTCCGCAACCCATTCCGGAACGTTGTGAACCGGTCTCACTTGCTGAGGCGTCACTCGTACTGGTTCCTGGAGTTGCGTTCGATCGGTGCTGCAATCGTTTGGGAAGAGGCAAGGGGTATTACGATCACGCCTTGAGTCAGATGAGACCGAAGCAGGTGACGGTTGGGCTGGCATTTGAAGATCATGTATTCAGGGAGATTCCCACAACTCCGAATGATATTCCCGTTGGTCTCGTTGTCACTGAGAAATACATCTACGCGCACCGCAGCTTCACTGTGACCTGTGACAGCCCGGGAGCCACAGAGCATTTGGGGTTCTGTCTTGGGTCGAGTCTTCCTTCTGACAAGATAGTCAGTTTGATCGCCCCCCTGGGCAGTGGCAAGACGGTCATCGTGAAAGGCATGGTTTGCGCGAGAGGTGGAACGGTTCCGGCAACCAGTCCGACCTACACCTTGGTCAATGTCTATGAAACACAGCACCAGCCGTTTCGCCACTTGGATCTGTTTCGTTGGAATAGCGGGAAAGCCACAGAAGAGAATATCGAAGAACTTTTGGATATCCTCTCGGAACCTGGGTTGATCGCTGTTGAATGGGCGGATCGGGCTGAGGAACATCTTCCGATGCAGTCTCCCTGCATCCGTCTTGTCGCGGGTCGGGAAAGACATCGCGTGTGGCAGATTGAAACCTTCCTGCTTGAGGATTCTCACTGGCTGGATGAATGCTTGTGTTTGATTTCCCACAAGGGATTGGTTTCTGGTATATGATTGCAGGTAGGACTAATCGGAAATAGGTGAGAACCTTTACTGATACGGAGGAGAACATGTTGAAAGGAAAGGCATTCAAGTTTGGAGATGACGTGGACACAGACGCCATCATCCCAGCCCGATATTTGACGACCACGGATCCCAAGGAACTGGCATCACACTGCATGGAAGATTCCACAGATCCTGATTTCATCAAAAGAGTGCAGCCTGGGGATATCATGGTTGCCGGCAGGAATTTCGGTTGTGGCTCTTCTCGGGAACATGCTCCGCGCGCGATCAAGGCCGCGGGTGTTTCCTGTGTCATTGCAGAGACCTTCGCCAGGATATTTTTCCGCAACTCAATCAACATCGGCTTGCCGATTCTTGAATGTGCGGAAGCGGCCAGAGCGATCAAGGCCGGTGACACCGTCAGTATCAGCCTTCAGGAAGGTGTCATCCTTGATGAGACGACGGGAAAACAATTCGCCGCAGAGCCGTTCCCTGAGTTCATGCAGAAGATTGTGGATAAAGGCGGTCTGATGGCTGTGGCGCAGGAGATGATCAAGGACGGCCGCTAGAACACGATTCCTGCGCTGATTCACCTGAGAGTGACTGGCGACTCGGTTCTTTGTCTGTCGTTTTCCCGGTCAGTCTGCCCAGAGTCAATAGGCCGGACACAGGCGAGACTCAAGTTCATCCGGACTACTGCAAAACTTCTGGGGTGTCCGTCTGGATTTGAAGTCACCCATTCCAGCAGGCAGTTTCTTGGGAGATCTTTATGAATAGGGTATTGCTTCTTCTCTGCATCACCGTGTTGGTTGGAGCGAACACAATCCCCTCGTTTGCAGATGTTGGCACGAATAAGAGAGAAGACGAGGATCAGATGACAAACATCGAAATGCTTACCCCTCTGATGGGAGGCTGTGGTGGAGTTTACTTCCTTGCTGAACCCGGCGAACTGACTGTCGTGGTCGAAAAACGCGATAGGAACCGTGGGACGTTTCAGACGGAGTTTCGCGCCCTGTTGCTGGCTCCAGATCGCTCCGTTGTTGACGAAGCCATCATTGGCGATGACGGTATGCCTGCCGACAGCGGGATCGGTCCGGCGCAGCGTGTTCGGCTTTCCGCCCATGTTTCTCGCGCAGGTGTCTATGCGCTGAACATTACCATGCCGCAGGATCGCTACGGCCTGGAGTCAGTCTGGGGGTTCTGGACAGACTGCGACAAGTATCTCATCGAAACAGCGCGTGGTCATCGAGACTTGCGCCACCAGGAACCGATTGTTCTGGAGAGTCCTGGGCGGTCTGCGAACATCTGCTTTCAACCACGTCAGAAGGCTTTCACGATGGAATTGTCGGCGCTGCCTGAAGGTTCATCACCTCTGGCATTGTATGATGGTGCTGACAACCTGATTCAGTCCATACCCGTGAACGAGGATGGAACCGTGAAGACGGTCATCGAGGCGGATTTGAAACGGGACAACACTCCATGGCGGCTTTATCTTCCTTCTGCCAAGGGTATCGTGATCATTGACGGTCTGAACCAATGGAACAGTGATGATCGGTATCCAGACATCTGTTGTTGGACTGCGCAGCGTCAGTCCTGGTTCTCTCTTCTGGAGTATCGTTGGCTTCTGTCGCCCTATATGAGGGTTATCTATGGACAACCGAGAGAGCAAGGCTCGTTGACTTTTCAGATTCACAACAACTCCGACCGAGAGGAACTGGTGCGTCTCAACGTCGAGTTTTCGGACAAACCTTTTTCCGTGGAACTGGATAAAACTGTTGCATCCCTGAGCGGGAAGAGTTCCGATACGGTGACGCTGTACTATACGATTCCCCGATCCGCGACCGAGAGCGTCTGTCATCTGCGGGTCAATCCTTCGGGTGACTCCTCTTTCACCACCTACTCCACCGTTGTTGCTTGCAGTGGCGAAGCGCCTGTCTCAAGACCGTTGGATATGCCATTGACGCTGAAGCCGTACCAGCATGAGAACGAACTGCTCGGATATCTTCCTGACTATCCGACAGAAAGTCAGATCTACTTCGATCTGCACAACAACCCATTCGTGTTGACCCATCAAGGACTCTGGACGCATGAGGAGGGACACTGGAACGTGACCCCTCTGGTGGCGGCCGATTGTTCCGAGCCATCTCTCAAGGGGAACACTTTTGTGGCAATGTCCGGTAAGGTCGCTTTTGACAAGCGCAACAACATTTACGTTCTGGCAAAGTCAGGCAACGCTGCTGCGCTCTTGTACTCGTTTGACCGGGGAAAGACATTCTCCGCGGCCATGATTCCGGGCTATGAGACGCACTCGCGGACCTTTGACATCGAGCAATTCTCGGGCACGAACATTCCAGACGGTCCCCCGCCGGTGCTGCGTCGCGCTAAGATGTCGCACGACGTCCGCTTCAAATGGCGTCAGATGTACAATCTGGATCTCTTCCTTCCTACGAGAAAGGGAGATCGCATCGAGATGAGTGAGCCATTTCTGGTCTCCGAACTGTGCCTCGGTCAGGCCGCCCATTCAGGGACGCCTTCAGCGCTTGTCTCTCGAGGTTCGAAAGTGCATATCGTCTGGGGTGAGGCGAGTGATCCTGCGATTGAAGTTCCAGGGGTGCCGGGCTATGTGAATACCTATGATCGCAAGACGCGCTCGTTGGGCAAACCGGTTCTTCTTGGATATGGGCCACCAGCCAATGACGGTCACAACTCACCCAGCATCACAATGGACAAGGCGGGGTTTTTGCACGTTGTTTTGGGCACACATGGGAAGCCCTTCCCTTACACACAATCACTCAAACCCAACGATACGCAGTCAGGCTGGAGTGAAGTACGCACGACAACGGAGTATCTGCGTCAAACTTACATTGGGCTTGTATGCGACCGTACGGGAACACTGCACCTTGTCTTTCGTCTGTGGCAGACGGGAGAGCCATTTCCCAACAGTTACCATGCCACACTGGCATATCAGCAAAAACGCCCTGGAGAAGACTGGCAGGCTCCCAAAACCCTGGTTGTTTCTCCGTTGTCAGATTACAGTGTCTTCTATCATCGCCTGACCATTGATCGCCAGGATCGGCTGTTTGTGTCCTATGACTACTGGTCAACGTATTGGTTCTACCGCAATGATCACTATGGCACCCGCCGCGCGTTGATGATGTCTCCGGACACAGGAGCGACTTGGAAGATGGTGGAAACGAGCGATTTGAGGTGATAAACCGATGCCCGATTCCAGACCGAATATCTTGTGGATTTGTAGCGACCAGCAGCGTTGGGACACATTGGGATGCTATGGCAACCCTCTTGTGGCGTCTCCGACATTGGATCGTCTTGCAGAAACAGGCGTCATCTTTGATCGCGCTTTCTCCCAGAGTCCGGTTTGCACTCCGAGTCGCACCGCCTTTCTCACCGGAAGATATCCTCGAACCGCCCGAGGCAACCGCAATGGCGCGGACATTCCAGACTACGAGGTGCTGGTTACCAGAATGCTTGCCGATGCCGGATATCGCTGCGGGCTGTCGGGGAAGCTGCATCTCTCGGCTTGTCATCCAAGCGCTTGTCCCGAAATGGAACGACGGATTGACGATGGATATACTGACTTTCACTGGTCGCATCACTCGATGGGTGGCTGGGGCTTGAACAATGAGTATTGGCGTTGGTTGGACGAACACGGAAGCAGATACCAAACACCAGAACATCCCCAATGCAAGTACATCATGACTGGCATGCCACAGGAACTCCATCAGACCACCTGGTGTGTTGAGAAAGCCATGGATTTCATCATGGCGCGCCATCGCGATGGTCAGCCGTGGCTATTTTCAGTGAATATGTTTGATCCGCATCATCCTTTTGACCCGCCGGAGAGTTTCTTGAATCGCTATTTGGAGCGGCTCGATGAGATCCCTCTTCCGAACTACGTCGAGGAGGAACTGGCCAATAAGCCCGTCTATCAGAAGGTGGATCATGAGGGAGCTTATGCAAACAAAGGTCAGTTCGCATACGACGAAATGACAGAGAAGGATCATCGGATGGTTCGGGCGGCGTACTGGGCAATGTGTGACCTCATTGACACCCAGGTCGGAAGGCTTCTGGCCTTGCTGGAAGAGACAGGACAGAGCGACAATACAGTTGTCATCTTCACATCCGATCACGGCGAAATGCTGGGCGATCACGGAATCTATCTCAAAGGACCCCATTTCTATGACTGCGCTATTCGGATTCCTTTGATTCTCTCCTGGAAAAAGAAGTTCCCTGCTCGGCATGCCTCCGCCTTGGTGGAATTGGTGGACTTGCCTCAGACTCTTCTGGACTGCGTTGGTCTCCCCAAACATCCCGGGATGCAGGGTAAATCACTCTATCCTTTACTGTGTGGAGAGACCGGAGCGGATCGGCATCGGGACGACATCTACTGCGAATACTATCAAGCCATGCCGGGACATCAAAGGCCTTCCGCGAATCTGACGATGGTTAGAACTGCCACGCACAAACTGGTTGTGGATCACAGCCACGGGGGTGGGGAGTTGTATGACCTGGCTGCTGACCCGAACGAGACACGGAATCTTTGGGACAATTCGGATCTGGCAAGCGTGAAATCTGAATTGCTCCTGCGGATGTGCCATCGGATGGCAGATACCGTTGACCCGTTGCCCCAAAGACGGGCTGGGTTCTGATGCTTCCTGGTCTTGGCTGCTTTCAAATGCACCCATTCTTGACAACCTCGGTGAGGTTGGATAGCTTTCCGATATGAAGTCAAGTAGTTCAATCATATCGTTCATTTCGAGAAGATGAGAGGGTTCAACGCAGTGAATCTCCTCCAAGGCTATGGTGCCATCGAGATTCACTCTCCCAAGGAAGTGGTGTGACATGAAGAAGAAACAGTTCGACTGCGTCGAGATGAAGAACGAGATACAAGCCCAGAGAAGGAAAGAGTATCAAGGACTGACAGACTCTCAAATCCAGTGTCAAATCAGGGGAAAACTCGCTTCATCCGACGATCCCATAGCGCGATGGTGGCGTTCACTTCCTAAAGAAAGACAAGGTATTCCGTCCCATAGATCACGGTAGATGTTCGGGGTGTTGTCAGATCCCATCGAAAGCAGCCGGGGCGTTTATCTTTTTCCCAAGGCGAGCATTGACCTTCCACCCTCCATCCTGAGCAGGTTATCACCTGCGGGCGTGCGGGAAATGCACACTCTTTTGGACGCCTGCTCAGTGAAAGAGAAGTCTCCTCGGACTGAGTGTTGTCAGAAGTTTGCTATCGGAGAAGTTTCCTTAGAACGGGGAAAAGACACTTCGCCTGCCGCTGCATCCCAATGTCCGTCAGATGTACTCCGTCCACGGTGCCCTCTCCGTCGTCGCCGATGAGATGAGTGCCCGGAACCAGGAAGAGGTTCTTGACTCCCTGTTTTTTCAAGTTCAGTACCGCGGTCTCCTGTTTTCGTGTCATCTCCGTTGGATGTTTCTCAGGCTGAAGAAGAGACTGTCCCACGAACACGATGGGTGTGAGAGGATGAACTTTTCGGATTGCCTCCACCAAATGGGTGACACGATGCGTATAGTCTTCCTGCGAGGTGTTTCCAATGTTCCAGAGGCAGTCAATGATGTAAGCCGACGCGTCAATTTCTGCCAGAACTTCGCCAACTGGTGGCTCCATCGTTCCTGATGACGAAAAGCCCAGATTGATCATAGGTCTGTCCAGCAGTCTTCCCAAGATTGCAGACCATACCATTCCAGGTCGTGAAGCACACCCACCCTGTGCGATGGATGTTCCGTAGACGACAACAGGCTTTCGCAGACGTGCAGGCCTCGGTGGCGGCGGTTCCAGACGAGTATCGGGACTTGCGCCGATCTCAAGGGATTTTATCCCGTTGTACAGAGGGAGATAGAGCAAGCATTCACGTAGGGTTTTCTGTTCTTCAGATAGCGAAAAAGTTGAACTGTTGCCCTCCACTTTGTGCGGTCTGCCGTTTCCGACGAACTTCCAGTCACCCTTGGCTGAACGAAGATACAGATCAACACCACTGACTCCCGTTGCTGGCATGTGGGGCATTGCGAGTGCGTCTTCAGTAAGTGACCAGCGCACATCGAGTGACCCCGCATCAGTCATGAAGCGAACACAGATTCCCGCGGAATCCTTGCTCAAATCCCACGCCGTTGGCGGGACTTTCTCTCTGGCGGAATCAGGAAGGCGGTCGAAAGGGCCTGCGGTTTGGCTCCACCCCCTGCCCTCGATCTCGAATGATGTCGCGTCTCGCCAGGTGAGTTCCTGGGCGGTCAAAGTGCTGCAATGCATGGCAAAGCACACAGACAAAAGGCACTGAGTCCAGTGAGATAGATTCATTGGCGTTGAACCTCTTTTCTTGATTGGCATGGACGAATCGTGGCAGAGGGCACACAATGCGTCAAGTGACAGTCCTCAACGCCTCGGCGACTTCACGCCGAAAGAAAGAGGACACTGGGTCGAGTGCAGCGTTGAAGAGGCAGATCTCACTCCACTCAAGTGAGCCTGTCTCTTGACGTGTGCTCAATGTATCCGCTGACTTCACCAACTCTGTTGATCAGCAGAGCACCCGGATAGCGCACTACGGCAGTGCAGACATGTCCAGGAATTGCCAGAAGGTAATCGCCGATCTTCAGATCAGCTCCGTTGCACTTCAGCACGCAGTGCTCTTCGTTCTGCTTGACAATGCTGACTTGGGGATATCCGGGGAAGAGGGCACGGTTGGCCAAGACCTGGTCACAGCATATCGCTTTCGACCCCAAATCCAGCGTCACCAGATCGCGCGCAGGATTGGAGTCAACCACTTGGGTCAGAACCAACGCGGCACATCGGAAAGGCATATCTGGCATCTGTTTCATATAGTTGCCATCCCAATAGGCGACAGTTCCCGGAGAGCCTTGAATCCCGTCTTCACGAGTATAGAACGGATAGCATATCGAGCCGCCCATCATGATCGTGGATGTCTCAAGTCCAACTGACTTCAGCCTGTCCCTCAAACTCTTCACAAAGTCCAAAGCCTCTCCCGCCGCAGATTCACGCTCGGCAATATCGGTCTGGTTGTTTTGTCCATCGTATGCGTGAATTCCGGCATAGCGCAGTCCAGGCGTCTTGTGAATCAGCAGGCACAGTTCAAAGGCCGCCTCTCCCGGCTCGATTCCTGTCCGATGCATCCCCACATCCAGATCGATCATGACATCCACGTTGTCTCCTGATTCAACCGCCGCTGCCGAGAGAATCTCTGCATGAGCAGGGGAAGAAACCATCGCTCGAAAGAGGGTCTTGGGATATCTCGCTTTGAGCTCCATGAAGCGCCTTGCCTTAAGAGGTTGGGCGATCGGATAGGCAAGAAGAAGATCGTCCGCACCGCCCCGTGCGATCATCTCCGCTTCACTCAGTGTGGCGCACTTGAAACTCCTGATTCCCGCAGCCATTTGACGCCGGAGAATCTCGGCGGACTTGTGCGTCTTGACATGCGGAGCGAGTCTCTCTCCACCACCGACCTGTTCGATCAACGCTTTGATGTTTCCGTCGAGTCTGTCTTCAAACACCAGGAGTGCTGGCGTTTCGATATCCTCAGGCCTCGCAACGCAGTAGTCTTCACAAAACATCTCTTCTCCCTTTCGGACTGAATCTATCTCTTCTCTCAAGAGGCGAATTATTGCAGAAGGCTCACCCCATCCGGCGACTTACGAGACTCGTTTCTGGCGACAAAGTTAGATCTCATTGAGCAATTCCTGAATCGGAACACCAATATCCTTGGCGATCTGGCGAAGAAGGATTGGTGACACATCGCGCCCTGTGTGGAATGGGATGGTTGTCGCTCTTCCATCGGGATGTCTGAACTGTCTGTGGGAACCGATTGTCTCACTTGCGAGAATCCCAGGCGACAAAGAACTTTGGCAATCTGATCAGGCTTGAGTACAGGAATCCTTCCCATCGTTCAGGCTACCACGACACTCTGCGTTCCAATAAACTCTGACTCCAACAAGGGTTCACCCTCCTCAAGGAGCATTTCCAGTACCTCTCTGAGGTTCTCACTCAGTTCTTCCAATGTGACGCCTTGTGAGTGAGCTCCCGGGAAACCTGGAATATGTCCGACGTAGAGCCCCGTCTCGGAACATTTCTCTATGATCGCGGTATACTTATGCATCCGGTTCTCCTTTCAGAGAGTGGTCATTCAGGGCGACTTCTCTAAGAATAGCGCAAGGATGTCTGCTGTTCAACGTCTGCCAGAAAGACAACTGGAATGAGTCTGAGTTTGCCTATCTGTTGGGTATTGTTTCCGCAAGATAACCGCGGCTGGTGTATCCATTTGTCGGATCGTAGACTTGGAACTGCCTGGAATCGCCTTTCATTTTCTGCTCGTCGTCATAGTTGTCTGGCCTGTTGCTGCGGACAAACACGCTTGGAGCCGAACTGGGTCTTCCACGCTCAAACCTTCTCTGCTGATCCAACGGATCGGCCTCACTGATTCAACCAAGAGAATAGGCACTCAAGGAAATCCCGTCAACGGAGGAAGAGACAGATCAGTTCAAATCTTCGATAGGTCGCAGAAACAGATCGAGTCCGCCTCCGGCTTCTCGTTTGAGGTCTTCTGTTTGATCGGTTGCATAGAGAATCTTGCCCTGACAGAGGTATTCGTTTCCACCGAGATAGTGAAGCGTGTCCGCCTGCTCCGTCCAGTGAGTGTCAAACGCTTCTGCATCCGCACAGGCGACCATCACTTGGGCGACAAACAGGCGTCGGTCTCCCACTGTTTGATGAGATTGAACCTGGCACTCGATATGCGCCAGACAGTCGGTCAGATAGGGCGCTCTAACGAACCGCCCAAAGCGCGTAGGCCACATCAACTCGGACAGTTTGTCACGATGGCGACCGGTTGCTTTACCCAGTGCGTGTACGCGATTCAGCATCCGTCGGTTGGGAATATTGAGGACAAACTCTCCGGTCTCCCGAAGGACATGATAGGTGTGTTGGCTGGGTGTCAGACTGATGGCGATGCAGGGGGGCTCCTGACTGCAAGGCATTGCCCAGGACAGGGGCATCGCGTTGTAGCGTTCATGCAGACTGGTCGTCAGGATCATGACCGGATTGCCGCTCAGAAGGCGACAGGCATTGATGGTTTGGATTTCCCGCACGGTTCTGTCCCTTACCGCGGAACGTTCCAGGCGGTTTCCTCACACGAGTTACCGAGAACTAAATTGAAGTTGCGAAACTCGCCTGCGCGCCAGACAACAATCTCCGCCACTGACTCCGGCACAGAGTTGGCTATGGTCCAAAGTACTTCCGGAACACTGAAGATGCGAGTTGAGAGCACTTCCTGAATGACATCTCCGGGAGCGATGCCGGCATTTGCCGCAGGGCTGTTCTCGAGCACCTGAGTTACAAGAACGCCGGAAATCCCTTCGGGGATTCCATACTGGGATCGCTTCTCCGCTGAATCCGAGATCCCCACACCCAGATATCCCCGTGGCACGCAGCCTTGTTCAATCAGAATCGGGATCGCGCTGAGAAACCGACTGGTCGGAATGGCGAAGGACACTTCCTGCCACGGCGCTTTTCGAAAAGACGCCGCCATGATGCCGACAACGTGACCGTTTCGATCACACACTGGAGCACCCACGGCTCCAGGGTGAAGAGGCAGAGTGGACTGAAGATAGTCATGCATCAGCCAACAGTCCAAATGCTTCTGTCGTCCGCTCAGGATACCCCAGAAGCAGGAATGCTTCATGCCGTAGGCGTTGGAAATCATGATCACGATACTGCCCGGCTTGGCTTCGTAACCTCTTGCCAACTCGACGGGCTGTAGTTGTTGGGCAACCGCCTCTTCCAGAGGTGTTTTGGGGATGGGTTTCAGGATCACGATACCCGTGAAGGGGTCGCTCCCGACGATCTCGGCTTTCATCGAGATTTCCGACGTGACTGAATCGGCATGAATCCAAATCGTGTATTCTGGAACTGAATCCAGATTCCGAAGAAGAGACTCCGCGGTAAGGATGTGCCGACGTTCATCAATGACAATTCCAGTTCCCATACGGTCGGGGCCAAAAAAACGCAGACTGGATTTCTGAAGACAGTCCACACCGCCCATCGCCGTGACATCGGAAATCGTAGGAGGCTCGGGTTTGCCGCCAAGTCCTGGTTGGGGAATGCCCAAGGAAGGGCGCAGGCCTTCATGGCCAAAGACATCCTCACCAGAAACGTCCACCACGATGTCCACTACCGAGCGGCTGAGCAGAGCAAAACGCTGCTGAAGATCGGATTCGAACTGCGCCAGCAAACCTTCATCAGCGCTGACTTGGGTGATGGAGAACCCAAAGAGCAGAAGAAGAGTAGACAAAACCGTGAGTGTGCGTGTCGTCAATGAAGAAGTCTTTCGCATACGTTCTGCCGCAGTCTCCTCTCAATGGGAAGAATACCCCACGGGTACAACTCGAAAGACTTCGGTCTGCACAAAATCCGCCTGAGAGGCGACCGAGCGACTGCTCATGTCATCGGCGGCGACAAGCACACCAATGGAGCGCTGGGCTGATGACGAGAGAGGACTCGCATGGCGCAGACTCTGAGGCAAGAGATTGCTGTCATCCTGAGTGTCAGCCATCTTCTGACTCATCAAGGCCATTGAAATGCGGCTGCTGCCGGTCGAATTGGAAGACGATGCTACCGAACTCATCGTGCCACCCTGTTGACCCAAGAGTGAGCCGCCGATCACCTCAGATGCTGAGTGGGTGTCAATGGAGTCTGTGGCCGCAATTCCGTTACGACCACTCCGCATGGCACGGCGAGCCGTTCGAAAACTGTTGGGAGCGGCGACGATAAGAGCAAGTCCCAACGTGGCAACCAAGGCCGTTCCGACCAAAGAAAGGCGTTGTTGTGGGAAGCCGAATCGGTACAGGAATCCCAGCGTGGAAGATGATTCCCTCTGTGCCTGGGTGAGGCGGCTGTGAAAGTCTGCGTGGCAGTGCTTGGGTGGTGACGCCACTTTCCAATGCTCGAGCATAATCCAAACGCTTTGCATGGCTTTGAGGTTTGTTCTACAGGATGCGCACTCGTCGGTGTGTTGGATGAGGTTTCTTACCTCTTCGGGGCTCAACTCGTTGGAGCAAAGAGCAGTGGAAGACTCTCTTGCCTGTTCACAGTTCATCGTTCTGACCTCCCAAACTAATCTCTCTCTGCAAGAAGCGGCTCCAGTATTTCGCGGAGTCTGAGATGAGCACGATAGGCTCTTTGCTTGACCGACTCCGTGCTGATACCAAGTATGTCGCCAATCTCCTGGTACGACAGTCCTTCGTATTTGTTCAGAAGGATCACGTCGCGTTGTTCTTCCGAAAGACTCTCGATGGCCTTTCGGATCAAATCCATCTTTATGGACTCATCCAGGCTCTGCCTGGGGTCGAATCCTTTGTCCGATTCGAGATCAATGGGGCCTTGGGCATCCTCTTCAAGACGGCTTTGGGAATCCAAGTCAACCATTCGGTTCCAGTATTTGCGCTTTTCATCAATGCACAGGTTTCTGGCGATGCGATAGAGCCAAGAGGCAAATTTCGCGGTTGGTGCGTACTTCTCTCTCCAGTTGTACACTCGGAGGAAGGTTTCTTGCAGAATGTCTTGGGCCTTGTCCGGATCATTAACGTACCGCAGGATGAAGGAAAAGATTTTCTGATAGTACCTTAGATAGAGTTTATCTAGAGCCTTTGAGTCGCCCTGCTGACAGGCGACCATCAATTCCTCATCTGTTTTACTGGCCCGAAAAGGTGCTATTTTCATCTTCTTTCGGGCAGGAGTCTCTAAAAGACGCCTACACCCTTAACGATCTCATCTTTCATTCGGTTACGGGACTTCACTCCCCAACGGTGAAGATATTCACATCAGTCAAAGTCCCTGGGGATTCCCCTGCCCCTGTCCCCGTTGCCTGCGAATAAGGCTTCTCCATTTATTCGCGTCGCGTCAGTTCGACCGCGGCCTCTCAGCCCTTCTTCTGAAAAAGGAACCAACGTCGCACACATCCAACAGGCAAACGCCAAAATAAACCATACGACGACATAGGCCGCCGGACTTCTGCGTCTCAATAATCAACATCTAAGAATACAACGGCTGTCCCCCATTCGTCAAGATTCTCGTCACTAAAACCGGCCCCACCTGTGGCCGGTTGACAGTCAACGTCAGATCGGCGAATAATATCTTCGGTTCATAGGACTTGTTGTCCGGAGTGCTTTTTGTCACAAAAACTCAGGGACTTCTTGATTGGTGCAGTCAGAGTCTCTCGATGGAGGTCATCATGGAAGCGTTGGAGATGTTGCGAACAAGAAGAAGCGTTCGGAAGTTCACGAACCAGGAGGTCACCGGCGAGCAGATAGAGACCCTGGTGGATGCAGGGCGACTTGCCTCAACGGCTCGAAATCAACAACCTTGGGAGTTTGTCGTGGTGACCGATCCGACCATGCGGGCAAAGATTGCGAGTATTACTGAGCACGGAAAATTCATCGCGGACGCTCCTCTATGTATCGTGGTTGTATGCCGAGACGGCAAATACTTTCTGGAAGACGGATCCGCGGCGACACAGAACATCCTTTTGGCAGCCCGCGCGCTTGGGCTTGGTTCCTGTTGGGTCGCCGGGGACAAGAAGCCCTACGCGGATAACATTCGCAGACTTCTGGGTGCGCCTGATGGCTACAAACTGGTTTCGATGATTGCCGTTGGGTATGAGGCCGTGAAACCCACAATGCCTTCCAAGCGCTCGATCGAAGAAGTCTTGCATCGGGAGCGCTTCTAGTGGTTCCCTTGCATGTGGTTTCTGTGTGCTCCTTGACTTTTCCTGAAGGGCTTCTTATTATCCGTCAGCCTATAGTTGGAGGAGGAAGGGCAGCAAGACGATGATTGATGCGGTATCTTTGCGGGTAGGTAACAAAATCCTATTCGAGAATGAGATTTGGATCGTTACGGCGTTTCAGCACCAGTTCCTGGGACGCGGACGCGGCCAGGTTGTGGTCAAATTGAAGAACCTTCAAACGGGTCGGGCTATGGAGAAATGCTTTCGATCTGAGATGAAGTTCCCGATTCCCGATCTGGAGAATCGCAAGGCGCAGTATCTGTACCGTGATACGGATTTTCATTTCATGGACAACGAGACCTAC
>JAKQFZ010001144.1 GCA_029558215.1 Candidatus Omnitrophota bacterium | reverse complement strand
GTTCGGGTTATCCAAGACGGCACGTCGCACTTCGACCTCGGAATGCTCCACCAACGCCATCAAGCGTTCGAAGGGTGTGGCTGGATCGCGCACCTCCGTCACAAGGGCTTCCACCTCAGGATTCATCGGGTTCGGTTGCCTGGATCTGCTCGACGCCATCCACGCCAGACCTCCCAGGATCGCAAGACCTCCCACCACCCAAGGCCACACAAGCGCCTTCTGCGCAGCCGCAGGGGCCTCCACCGCTTCGGTGAACTGGTAGCGGGTGCCCGAGGCGTCCACGAACTCCATGCGCCGATGGTCTCACGACAGACCACGGGCAGCGAGCGCTTCGGCTGCGGCTTCGCGCACTGCAAAATAAAATTCATTATCCTTGCTACATAGTGTCCGAAGGACTTCTTTGGAGGTCCTTGGGTTCGAAACCACCACCAATCGTATCTTCCAATTGCTCTCCTTATGCCCGTTGCCCAAAACGCAAAGAACATCAATTGGTGTGCTTGGATTAGATGCCACCGCTTTGCGCACATGCCACTGGGGTTCGGTGGCTTGGTTGCCCAACGCACGAAGAGTGTCGACAGGCGTGTTGGGGTTCTCCGCTATCGCCAGCCGCACGCCCCAATGCGAAGGCCCCCAAGTGCGGAGCACGTGCTCGATCAGATCCACATTCTTCGTTCGTTCCATCACCACCTCCACCACCACGTCCATCTCCTCGTTGGGCTCGATCAGCACGTGGAGAACGAAGGCGGGATGATTCGCCACTTCCTCGGAAAAATCTCTCGCCAATCTTTGCAACAAGTCTGTGTCGAGCGAGCCATCTTCGTCGGTGGGGCAGACGTTGGGGTTGTCGAGCAACGCGCGTCGCACCTCTGCCTCGGGATGTTTCTGCAATTCCAACAGGCAATTCTGTGGTGTTTTTGGACTCTTGGCCTCCTCGATCAGGGACGTCAGATCGGTGTTCATGCTAGACCTCGATTCTCCAGATTTCTATTCGCCCAGTAGCGTACGTCTGGCAACGGTTCGGATTGTGATTTTCCCAAGGATCGAAGGATCTCAGCGGGTGTGCTCGGGTTCTTTGCCACTGCTTGGCGAATGCCCCACTCAGAAGGCCCCCAGGTGCGCCACACGTGCTCGATTAGCCCCACGTTCACCGTCCGTTTCACCACTTCGATCACCACCACTTTCATCCATTGGTTGGGCTCAATCAGAGCGTGTAGAACGAACGCGGGATGCCCCGCCACCTCCTCGGGGAAATCTTCCACCAATTTCTCCATCACGTACACATTGATACGACCATTTTTCTGGATAGGGCAGAGGTTGGGGTTATTGAGCAACGAACGTCGCACCTCCTCTTTGGAATAGCATTGCAACTCCACCAAGCGCCCGAAGGAAGTGGTCGGGTTGCTGGCCTCAGCGACGAGGGCTTCCAGATCCGTGCTCATGCGAGACCTCGTGACAACAAGGCATTTCCCATCGTGGATGATTCCGAATCAACTTCTGCAAGTCCAAACGACAATCTGTTCGATGGAATATGTGTCGCAGAATGTTGGTATCAACAGCGGTTGATTGGACCAATTTCAAGAGCGCATCGAATGGTGTTTTTTTATTTTCGGCTACAGATTCTAGAACAAGACGTGATTTTTCAACGTCAGTGTTGGCCATTTGGGAGAGCGTCTCTGGTGAGACATTGTAATGACTTCCAACCCTACTCCGAACCAATTCGTTTGGTTCCAGCATGGGATTGGCCAAGGCGCGCAAGATCTTGTCTGGGGTGGATGGATTCCAGGACAAGATGCTTCGAATGGACTGATTGTCATGAAATAGGTGAAAGATCTCGTGGAGAGAGTCTCTGTGTCCACGCCTGGCGATGATCTCGACGATGGGGAACATGTCATCGAGTTTTTCGAGCAACCCAAGTAGATTGAACACGACACAATCGGTCAAGGTCTCCTCTGGAAACTCCGAAGCCAAGGATTTCAAGACGGAGATGTCCAAAAGCCCGTCGTTACGCCACGGACAAAGGTTTGGGTGAGCAAGGAGAGCCAACCGCACTCCCTGGTGAGGGGAATCAGCGAGGCGCTTCAGAACAGAGAATGGGGTGCGTGGGTGGTGAGCCAACCGCAACTGAAGTTCCCACCAGATCACATGCGACGACTGTGCCAACTTGCTTGAGACGTGAACAATTTGTCTTGTGGGCACAATCTTCATGGCGATAACTGTGCCAGAATTTGGGTGTGTGAATCTTCGTTGTCAAGCTTGCGCCGTACGCTTTTGGGTGCTAACCATCTCGTCTGCACCCAAAGTTGGAGCAACCGACCGTGACAAGCCACCAAGACGATAGCAATAGCCGTACCGAACATCCCATTAGCAAGTCACAGGCCAAGTCGAAGGAAGAATTGTCTCGGATCGCGGTTGACAGCGGTCTCCAATTGTGGAGGGTCGATGTCACTACCTCCACGATCATCCTCGCCAGAACCGCCGACGAGGCGTGCGCGATAGCGGACCAATTTCTGTTGCAGATCTTGGAAGTCGAGTCCGATTTTTCTTTCGCGGCCAATCCGCTCCGCAAGCCTGCTGACGAAGAGCAGGCCCAGAAGCAGTTGCTCGACTTCAATGAGCAGTTCCCTTGGACGGCGAATCCTTCTACCGATCAGAAACTCAAGTTGTTCGATCTGGAGGATCGCTCCGCTGGTTTCAAGGATCTCCCCTCTATTGGAGAGTGGATCAAGGCTGGCGCTGCCAAGGAATGGCTACCTCTCCAAACCCAAGGATGATGTTCTCAGCATCACTCGCACCTCTTCAACGAAAGAAACGTACGATGCCTGTAAAAAAAGCCAAATCGCCCAAGAATGTGGCGAAGTCTGTGCAAGAATTGTCTACCATCGTGGACGATGAAGGGCTCCAGCTCTGGCAAGTTTCGATTACCTCGGTCACCACAGTCTTGGCTCGCTCGGAGAAAGAAGCCCGTGCGGTGGCGAAAGAGTTCGCTCCCACCATTGCGGAAGACTGCAAGAACATGAGGTTTGCCGTGAATCCGCTACCGCAGGATGCAACGGTCGATCATGGTGAAGTCGCTTGGTACCCAGAAAATATGGGCCCGCTCTTCGAGGTGGAGGATGAATTTGGGGGACTTCTTGGTCCATCTATCGGGGAGTGGATCAAGGCTGGCGCTGCCAAGGAATGGAAACGCTAATGGGAAAAGATCATTTGGAGGTGGAGTAACGAGCATCTTCCTTTTTGGGCTCATGAAGCATTGGCTCTCGGCTGGACACCGCCCAAGCCCAAGACGAAACCGTAACTGACAATCCAAGAAGAAGATCATGACCTCACCAAAGATGGATTTGTTTTTTGTGCGCAACCGCTCCCCCAAAGCTGGAGAGCGCGAGAGCCCTGATCAATGGTTGGATCGGGTTTTGGAGATACAACCTGGAGAGGAACGGGGGTTCTTCGTCAACTCCAAGGAAGTTGTAATTCAAGACAATTGGGGGAGGATTATTTCGAAAAATCTTTCCTCCACCAGGCGAGATGTGCTGTTGGGTGAATACCAACGACGCAGTGGAATGCTTGCTCCCAACGGTTGGGAAAAGGACGACGGTGCCATCGTCATCTTGCGCAACGGCTCTCATTTTTTCTTGTCTTACAAGGACGCGCTGCATCCAAATGAACGGTGTCGTGGGAGATTGTGTTTTGTGGGGGGGGCACTGGAAGAGAATGAGCCTCCTCAGATCGGTATTCTTCGCGAGCTATACGAGGAGATTCGAGAGCCGAAAACGGTGGACCTGATTGCTTCTCACATGGTCAATCTTGGGACGCTGAAGCTTCCATCCATCCAGTGGGACGGTTCCTAC
Source organism: Candidatus Omnitrophota bacterium (assembly GCA_029558215.1). Taxonomy (GTDB): domain Bacteria; phylum Hinthialibacterota; class Hinthialibacteria; order JAKQFZ01; family JAKQFZ01; genus JAKQFZ01. Next base: position 9,302 of record JAKQFZ010001144.1, on the reverse strand, counting down.
CGTTGCCACGTCTTTCTCAGCACGTTGGACGATGTGGCTGCTCGGGATTGGGTTCACCAGAGAACACTCTTGGAAGGATTTCCCATCAAGCTTTCTTGCGAAGAAATGAAGAAATTCATTCAGCAGGAAGAACTGAGCAGTGGCTCTAAATTTGTCGCTTCTCATCACAGGGTTGCTCGGTTGGCTCTGAATTTCGAAACGATCGAACATGGAGTGAGCAGATGGCCAAATTTCGATTGATCCAAGGTGGGGCTCCTTCTATCAGAGAACCCGTTGAGGAAGTGGTTACGAATCGTTGGGGCCTACCCACCTTGCTTGGCGAGTGCCCTGAGGAAGGGATGTTCTACTGGTTCTTGGATCGAGACTTGGAGGTAGACATCTTGGACGTCAGCGACGACTTCTTCTTGTCGGATGAGATGAGGCTCGCATTGTCGAAAGGGTTCGTTGAAGGGTTCCGCGTTCAAGAAGGCGATGAGACCCGTGACTACCTGCGCAGGCCCGTGGATCACGCCTTGGTGCGGTTCATGATTGGATCTAAGCGGAGGGCTTACTCCTTTGCCGCGCTGGAAAGCGCAGTGCAACAGTCGGCTCTGATGGTGTCACTTGCCCTTCAGCGTCTGTGCGGAGCTGGGTATGTGGCCCTGAATGGAAAACGTTACGAAATGTTTCCGCTCGTACACGAGAAGCTGCGGGAGCACCGCGAGATCCTCTTCCAGAAGCAAGTGGTCTTGAGCACGAAAGATCTCTTCGAGCATCGTCTCAAAGAGATCGGATTTGTCGAAAACGATGACCTTGCTGGGTACGAAGCTTACCAAGCGAACTTGCTCAAAGAATTTTCACGGCTCTGCTCCGTTCCTGGTCCATGTACTTGAACATCAAAAAAGAGTACGCCTTTGGACTCTATCTAAGGTCTGGACATCCGACAAATTTTCGGATTCAGGTGACCTCTGGAGATCCAGTTGGGTTTCGTGTTCCTTGCGATGCGTGCTGTGGACCAACGAGGCAAATTCTTGACTTGTCGGAAGATTTGGAAAAAGCCCAAATGTTGGCAGAAGTTTACAATGTGATCATTCGAGTAGGCACTTTCTATTGTAGAAAGTGTCGTAAAATCGTCTATCACATTGTTCCACAGCCGGTATCGGTCGCCTGCAAGGTGAAGATACACCACGTTCTTGACTTGGCCGACCCTCCAACGCTGGATACGTTCGTGTACGATATCGACGGGAATTGTTTGCCGAAACCGATTCGACAATATTTTTCAATTCCAGCTCGAAGCCTGCGAAACTTGCTAAAAAATGGGTTGGAGTTGCCTGCGGAGTTTTTTTTGATACGAACGGACCCGCGTGAATTCACGAGAGTCGGGAAAATTACCGTCATCAACCCATAACCACAGAAAAAAGAAAGTCGGTTCGATGATCATTTCAATTGCGGGGGCAGATGAGTCCGTGGAGCCCGAGCAGATCCTGGAGCTGTCGAAAGAATTTCCTTTCGTTGAGTGGGGGATTTTGTGGAGTATGTCCCGAACGAGGTCTCCTCGTTACCCTGGATCTGAGTGGACAATGGACTTGGCTGTCCTTGCGACACGCAATCCAGAGTTGTCCCTGTGCCACCACTATTGCGGTCAAGTATCGAAGGAATTTCAGATTGGCGAGATTCCACACGCCTTGACAGTTTTTCGACGTATCCAAATCAATGGATTCGTGCCAGAGCAGGCCCAGAGTATGCCGAGTATTGACCAAGAGATCATTCTTCAATGTCGAGATGATCTCGCGAACCATTGCCTGGATTACGTCAAAGCGAGAGGATCTGGAAAGTTTTCTCTGTTGTTGGACAACAGTGGCGGAAACGGTGAAGTTCGCGATCAGTGGCCATCTATCAAGCGGTTGCCATTCGGATACGCTGGCGGGATCGGTCCAGAGAACGTGCAGATCGCGTTGCAAAAAGCCAAAGAGAATGGTGCCTCGTGGATCGACATGGAGAGCGGTGTCCGAACGAACAACGAGTTTGACCTCGGGAAGGTTCGATCTGTTCTGACACAGGCACGCACGTTCTTGCAGAAAGAAAACATCCGGTGGTGATCGGCATCCAGCATAGACCACCGTTCAAGGACAGGAGATTATTCATGAAAGCGATATCTCTGATTCAGCCTTGGGCATGGCTAGTGACCGCTGGTTCGAAGAGAATCGAGAATCGGACTTGGCATCTTCCCAAGTCAATGATTGGCCAGACCGTCTTGATACACGCAAGCAAGACGGACCCTCGAAAATTTCCAGATGTTCATAAGTTCATGGAATTTGTTGGTCTTCGCGAAGATATTCCGAGCGAAGCATTTTCCATGCGCGGTGGCGTAGTTGGATGGGCAAAAATCGGAGGATGCCTCTGTCCCCACAACACCATGGTGGTAGATGGGTATGATCTTCGTTGGTGGATGAAGGATCAGCACGGATTTCTGTTGGAGAAGGTCGGTGTTCTCCCGTTCACCCCTTGTAGCGGGAGAATGGGGTTCTTTGATCTGGATCTCTCCTTCGATGAGTTGAAATCAGATGTGGCGCCGATGGAGCAGCCACAGCTCAAGCTCTGGTAAAACTACGCATGCACGTTGAGGAAAAGATGAGTCAAGATCAAAAAATTAGCTCCATTGCGCAGATGTCAAAAGAAGAGATGAATGATGCGTTGCAACTTCATTCCACTGCGTTGCTCAAAGAGCTTCACGAGGCAGCCATACGTCAAGTTGAATTTGAAATGGCTCGAAAAAACCGATTGGATGTAAAAGCTAGCAACCTATTGCTAGTAGCCATTCTATCGCTCACTGTGGTTTCTTTTCTTTGGGTCTACCTCATGGGCACCCGACAAGCGATAGTAATCCCCCTCGTCGTCCTGATGACCATCACCATCCTTTGTGGAGTTTTTTGTCTTGGACTTTCAATGAAAGTCTTGTGGGTACGAGAAGGAGAGACCTACACCGTGAACGAGCGAGCCCTGTTTTCAAAATCTCATCTTTCTGATGCGGACGCTGAAGATCAGGTCGAACAACAACAAGCTCTCAGTATGTTTTATCGAACCATGACTCCACACTTGTGGATCATTTCTCAAAAACAAAACAACCTAAACGACGCCAAGGCAGTGATGCTTCATCGCGGCCAAATTAGTTACATGGTATTCATTGTATTCATGTATATTTTTGTATTGCTTGCTGGTTTGTGGAGGTGATTGAGCTTGTGAAGCTGCATCACCTTTACCCAAGGTGTTTTTCAGATTGCTCAAGAAAAGGTTCAAGAATGATGATGGATCAAAACTCCTACTCAGATAATACAAATATTTCTTCAGATTTCATCGGTCCAGTGCTCTTCTTGGACATCGATGGCGTCTTGAACGATGAAACCTTTCTTCAGCGATGCAAGAGTCTTGATCAAGAGATCGACCCGAAGAAGGTTTCGCTTCTGAATCACATCATCAACAAGACTGGTTGCCGTACGATTCTTTCGTCTTCGTGGCGCTCACAAGGGCTGAATGAGGTCCAACGCAAGTTGGAAAAAGTTGGATTCAATCATCAACTTGATGGATGTACGCCATTGCTGGAGGAGCGAACACCTGGGGGTATATTTTTCGCAGCCCGACGAGGAGATGAGATTGGATCTTGGATCTATGCGCATGGTGGGATGCAAACCAAGGCTGTCTGCATCCTCGATGACGAAGATGTCTCGCCGTTGGAGCAACACCGTGTGCCATGCTCCTTCAGCAAGGGGCTTACGGACCACGAAGCGAACTTGGCGATAAAAAAGTTGTTGAGAGGGAATTTTGCTCTCTGAGCGAGGAGATCTACCATGGGTGAAAACACGAAAATTTCTTGGCCACATCATACGTTCAATCCAGTTCGTGGATGTGAACACGAGAGCCCTGGGTGCGACAATTGCTATGCTGAGTCTGGCACAAAGCGGTTTGGCTTGCAGCTCTGGGGGCCCACGAATCCTCGACTGCGGACTTCCAAAGAAAATTGGAAGAAACCCACCAAGTGGAACGAGGAGGCTCGGAAAACAAACACTCGTTTTCGCGTGTTTTGCGCAAGCCAGTCCGATGTGGGAGAAGATCATCCTGACTGGATTGAAGCTAGACGGGATCTGGCTCGGCTGATCGAGGAAACCCAACACCTGGATTGGCTTTTGCTGACCAAGCGACCTCAAAACATGCGCAGACTCTTCTCCGATGCGGGTTGGACTGCACTGTGGCCAGAGAACGTTTGGGTGGGGGCTACGGTAGAAAATCCCGATGTCTTGGAGAATAGGATCTTGGAATTGGTGCAGATCCCTGCTCGCGTTCGATTCCTCAGCCTAGAGCCGTTGCTGGGGCCACTGGAGATCGGACTTGTTGGAACGTTGCCTGGCAGTGTCACGGGAGGTGCCTACGTTCCAGTGAGTTCGATGATTCATTGGGTAATCGTGGGTGGAGAAAGTGGACCGCGAGCACGTACCTTCGATCTTCAGTGGGCCAGGCAACTTCGTGACGAATGCGCTCTTTCTGAAACGCCGTTTTTTTTCAAGCAGACGGGTCAAAACGCCATTGACTCCAGCTTGGTTGACATCGACTTGGGCAACGAGAAACTCACGCTCAGTGTGGACGCGGCCAACGATCCAAAGTACAACGACTACATCAAAATCCCACACAAGGTGAACACCAAGAAGACCGCAGGTACGGACCCTGCCATGTGGCCAGAGGATTTGCGGATTCAACAGCTTGTGCGATAGATTCTAGATGCGCGTTCGAGGAAAAGTGCCTGATGACTTGAAATATTTCATCTTGCTTGGTGAGGTGAAAGACATTCACAGGCGTGTCGTGGCTCTGGACAAGCGCATCGCTTCCCTTTGCGCCAGTCACGGAATTGAACCTTCTGGTGGAGGAAAAGTCCGCAGAGATCCTGGCCAATGGAAAGGCTCCACTCTGGTGGGGAGACACTTCAAGGAATGTCCAGTGGACTACCTTGAATTTCTCTTGGTGGAACTCTTGGACTTTGCTAAGAAAATAAGCCGAACCAGCACCATCAAATTCAGGAAAACAATGGAGCGAGCCGACTTGATCAGAGACTGGATTCTCTTCAAGAAGACTGTGACGATATGCGACGTCTCCTCGGCGCCTTTGGCTTTGGGACCACACAAGACCACGTATTGACCCACCGAGGTCTGTCCTTGGTCGTAAGAAGAAGCTTATTTTCGGGTGGCGAAGAGAAAATCAACAGCACAAAGATCACGAGAAAACAAACATCATGGCCACAGGTATCCATCCCACATCTCCATCTGAGCAGACCAAGCTTGTCTTTGGTCATATGATAAAATTCTGTTTGAAAGATAGCAAGGTCAGCTCCAAGAAACAAAAAAAAGCTCGTTACGTTTGCATGGAGAAGATCTCTTTGGTGGATCCCCTCGTGGAGGAGTGGTCTTATGACCAAAAAAACGCGCTACGAATGACCAACCGCCAGAAAAAGAAGACTTTGAAGGCGCTGCGGGAACAGCATCCAATCTTTGAATTTTGGGCCGTCCGCTTGGTTCGGAGAAGTTGATCGAGGATGGCCACCAATCCAGATCTGGTCGTCGTTTATGCTCGCGTCTCAACAGATGCGGAACGGCAAGAGTTGGGCATGGAAGCTCAAGTTGCGGACTGTGAGCGATGGTGCAAGGTCAATGGAAAGACCATCATCGGTCTGTATCGTGAAGAGACTTCTGGCGCGACAAAGTTGGAAGATCGCCCAGAAATGCTTGCAGCTATTGAGCATCTGAAAAGCAACAAGGCTGGGATCTTGTTGGCTCAAAAAATTGATCGATTTTCTCGTGATATGCATGAAGCCACGAAAATCGTTCATCAGGTGCGTCGAGCTGGTGCGACGATTATGGCCGTAAATAGCGGAGGCGTCAGCGACCCAATCAGCGAACTGATGTTCAACATCTTGGTCAGTTTTGGCCAATATGAACGCGAGATGATCAAGGATCGCATCAAGCGTGCTCTTGCCGTGAAGAAAAACCGTGGGGAATATGTGGGTGGAAAAATCCCATACGGGTTTCGAGCCGTCCCAAAGACAAATGTAAATGAATCTTTCCAAGAAGGTTCGTCAAAAAAAGAAGGAACCACCGCCATCCATCAAGAAAAGATTCCAAAAGTTCTCGTAGAATATGAGGTTGAGCAGAGCAATATCATGCGCCTCAAAGAACTTCGAGGCTCGGGGCTCTCTTGGGAGCGAGTGGCGGACAAAGCCTATGCCGATGGAATCCGATGGCGCAACGGCAAGCGAATGGAACGAAAATGGATCTCACAACTCTTGTCTTCGGAGGAAGTGATCAGGGCACCCTATGGATTCAAGTGGAATCCAACCACCAAGGAGTTGGTGGTTGTTGAAGAAGAGCGAGCAATCTTGTCTTGGATTTTTGAAAATAAGTCCAAGGATGTGTCTCTCCAGGAGATGGTTCGTTTGTTGCGAGAGTCTGGTTTGCGCACTCGCTCTGGTAGCGTGCCCAGTGTGAGGTGGGTTCGGGCAAGAATCAGTGAAGCTGAATCTATTTTGATGTCATCAACTGAAGATGTTGAGACTGATAAATAAGTGACTTTTTGAAAAAAGTCGTTGCTGAAGTTGGTGACACTTGATTTTTGAGTGACACCATGTACAGCATACGACCCATGAGCGAATCGCAAGCGAAGGAAGATACTTCTACCGTTACCTCTTTGGATGAGTCTGCTGGAGTGGTTGATGTAACCACGGATCAGGCGATCCAAGATGGCAACGGCAACGGTGAAGAGCCCGCCGAGGAATCCGACGACGGTGAGGAATCCGACGACGGTGAGGAATTCGAACAGATTCAAGAATACCCTCTGTCGGCTCTGTTGCCAGAAGGATCGGAAATTGATTCGATCTACACCACGGATGGCAAGCGATACACCCACGGTGTCGAAGCTGTCTTGGATGGTCCCGTCAAGAAGAATGACAAGGCCAATTCGCAGATACGTATTGGTGTCATTCTCATCAAATTCTTCCCAGCGAGCTTTCTTCAGACCTCGGTGGGTCAATACGTGGTCTTGTGTGGTCCCAAAGCCAAAGGCGCCGAGGATACGTCGCATATCATCACCATTCCAGAAGACAGGATTCAAAAGGTGTTGTGGACTACCTCTTCCAGGGCACTCGTTGATCACATGCAGAAGTACCACGCGAAATTGTTGAAGGATCTGTTCGATACGCAAGAGGCGAATCGAAAAAAGGCGTGAACCCTTTGGCCACGAGAAAGTTGAGTCAGACCAGCAAAAATTCGAGACGTGGCGCCTTCGTTGCGGCGAAGTTTCGGATAAGGCCGAGAACCGCAGAGCTTCTTTCGGCGGTATCAGAGGCCGCCGAAAAGTTTCCTGGGGCTATCCTGGATGACTTGGTGGAGCACATTTTTGGGCACTTCATTCCCAATGTTTCCATCAACCGACTCTTGGCCCAGTCGAATGTTCAGCATCTCATCGGCTTGGCCGAGGCCGAGGAAGAGCGTCAAAAAAATTCGAGGCAAAAGAAGAAATCTTCTCCCAGCCCTGAATCACTTCCCTCGTACAAGTTGGACAAGATCCTCGCACAAATTTCCAAGCCAACTTCCAAGAAGTTATCGGGATGTCAGAGAACAAATCAAACGCATCTAGTCGTGTGTCGAAGTATACTCCATCCCATGGTAAGGATCTCCATCGACTTTCTCAGGACAAGTCAGAGCTTGTCCGTTCAACTCGCACGCCTCTCGGGGCTCAGTCCAGCTCGGACGAGTTCCCTGAGATTTCTGGGGCTGACGAATCCCCAGATGACGATGACACCAGTCTTGATACCAGCAACGGAGGAGACGCCAGAGAAGAAAGTGATTCGGATGGTTCTCGAATTGGAGGAAACGCCATCGTTCCGAAAGAAATTTCGATCTCAAAAGAGAATGATCGGGGCGGTAAGGAATCTCGGAATGCACTCAATCCGAGCCCGTTGTCTTCAGAGATACGAGAACCACACGATCGAGATAATCGAAAACTGAGAAAAAAACGTCGACATCAAGATGTCGAGGCGAAAGCGCGGAATGACTCTCTCCAAAAGAGAGTAGAATTGCGACGCGCTGGCATGAAAGCCAAAGACACCGGAATCGAGCTTGAAGTCGAGCAACGATGGGTGGAGGCTAAACTTGTCTACCCCACAGAGTGGCGTAGATTTACGGTATTTATTCGTCAGACTTACCCAGCCCAGGCCGATAGCACTGTGGATCAAATCCCATTCGGGAGAATCCAAGAGTTTGGACAACTAATCCAACACTTCAAAGATCGTTGGTACTGGACTGGGGCCGAGGAATCTTTCGAATGGAAAATCGTTCACTACAACGGAACTCTGGTCAATGTTGGGGATATCCATTTCAAGGAAAACGTTGATCGGTACAACGAGTACCTCAGAAGGAGGCGATCCTTGACGACTGGAGAAGAATTTCAAGAGCCAACCGCACCTACAATCGCTCCCAAGTCGGATGACTTGGAAAACTTGGTTGACAAAAAGGTGCAAGAAAGACTCAACGAGATGGAGCGACAGAAAGCCGCCAAGCTTGAGGCCGAGGAACGTGCCAGGCTTGAGGCCGAGGAACGCGCCAGGCTTGAACGAGAAGAGTCGCTGAAGCAAGCTAAAGAAAAGGCTGAACAAGCCCAGAAACAAGCCGAGGAAGCCGCCCACCAGGCCAACGAGGCGAAGCGCATCGCTGAGTTTGCGGCCCAGCAAAACTCTGCGCGAATCGACGAAGCTCTCCTACTGATAGAAGAAAGGTTTCGGCGCAAAGACAATCCAGTCTCTGCGGAAGAAATTCGGAGCAGAACCCACGCGATGACGGATGACTCTCTTTCGCTCGATGAACCAGACGAGCCCAATGAGCCGGACGAGCCCAATGAGCCGGACGAGCCCGATGAACCGGACGAGCCCGATGAGCCCGACAAATCGGCAGATCCGATGAGTCGTTTCGAAGTCCACAAACCAGACCATCCTCCTCGTCCCACTTCCCCCCCTGACCTACCAATGAAGCCAAGCCCAGAGACTCCACAACAGCCCGCAAGCGCCCCAGCGCACATGAACGGTCAATCGGCAATCGGCTTCCAACCAGCGAGTCCCATCCACACCGAATCGGGAGCATCAGGGACTCCCCCTGCGGCCTACCCGCAACAGCCGTTTCCAGGGGCGCCTCCAGCGTATCCTCAGCAGCCGCCTGCGGCCTACCCGCAACAGCCGCCTCCAGGGGCGCCTCCAGGGGCGCCTCCAGCGTATCCTCAGCAGCCTGCGGCCT
>JAKQFZ010001129.1 GCA_029558215.1 Candidatus Omnitrophota bacterium | reverse complement strand
CAGTTTATGACCGTACCGCGAGTCAGCATCCTTGTAGAGTATTTTCAGATCATCAGCGGGAGTTTCCTCCAGCACAGAATGAATCTCAGGATGCCTGACTGCATCAAATATCATCTGTTGTATGTTGTTCACATTGCGTCTTGATATCTCCTTCACCACATTGTGCTTACCCGCGGGATCAGAAAGTATCCAGACGAATCCCAGGGGACATCCAGGTACCGAACACTTGCTGTGTTCCGTATAGCGTACGCTCTGAGCGCAGAGGCTTCTCAGCAGTTGCATGGCGCAGGCGATCTGAAGCATCTCCAGGCGCTCGATGGGATCAATCACGGACTCACATAACCTCATCAATTCCACTGCGAACAAAGCCCCTTCTTGCCAACTCTCTTCCGGACACCATCCACATTCGGCAAATCGAGGCTTCTTCTGACTCCCCTCAAAGTCTGTGTGCCTCGAAGTCTCGGATTCGATTCCGGCATCTATGAACTCGGCAAGCTTCCCAACTGTTTCGGGACAGGCGTCCAGTGCTGCAGCAAGAGATTTCCCCAACGCCAGGTTCAACTGAACGGGATCACCTTCCCGCTCAGAAAGACTCAGGTCGGCGTCTCTTGACCACTTCTTCAACACCTCGGCATCCTGTCGAAGTGCATTACACAACTGCAAGTACAAAAGCTCTCCACCACGCGCAAGAAATAGGTGCTGCGTTTGAGAGAATAGAGGAAGCGCATCGCTCCATTCCTTGACAGCAGAAGTCAAAGACCTTGTCTGACGCCAGATACTCTCCGCCGCAACTAGAGCCCTCGCAACTGGTAGGAAACTCGCTGCACACCAAGTTCGTTGTCCTCCAACGCTCTGAAAACCTAAGAACAGATTCTCGAGTGTCTTGATCACTTCACCGCTTTCTACTCCACCTGAAACACTCATCTTAGATGAGTCACCCATCATCTGGATCAAGTTGCGGTAATGCTGACGGTGACTTTCATGCCGCGTTTCCAACTTCGACGCGCTCAGAAAGGCAAACATCTTCAGATTGAGTCTGGCTTTCGGCGCATATTCAAGGACGGCTCCTTCCGGCCATCCCAGCAGCACATCCCTCTCGGGCAACAGAGTATCTGAAGGCAGATTCCTATCCCCAATTCTCTTCGCAGACGTCGCAACCAACAGCATCTCGAGCAGCAGCTCCGGAACCGTCTGATCTGAGAAGAAACGGCGTCCCAGAAGCTGAATCCCAGGATTGCGGTCCTCGTTAGCTTTTGCTGACGTCTTAGGTGTGATCGACGGAAAGGGCTTAGGCATCAGTCACCTCCAAGCGACCTTCTCGAACGGCATACACCTGCCGTCGGAAAGTGTGATTCGTCCTCAGTCTGACCAGCATGATGTCATCACCGAGTTTGTTCATTGAAAACCGGATCAACTGACCCTTGA
>JAKQFZ010001113.1 GCA_029558215.1 Candidatus Omnitrophota bacterium | reverse complement strand
CATCCGGGTCGAACTTGACGATAAACGCATCCGGCCAGTTGTCTGTATTGTCACCCAAGGTATCGTCGTATGCGCCAGCAGTGACAGGGAACTCAAATGAGTCAGTCTGTCCTGTGACATAAATGTTACCCACACTGTCTGTGGCGACGCTCCGGCCTGTTTCTCCATTTTCACCACCGAAAAACCTCGACCAGAGCAGGGTTCCATCGGGGTTGAACTTTGCGAGGAAGGCGTCGGAAGAACCATAGAGCGTATCGTCGAGATCCCCCTCAACTGGGAAATCCGCCGATCGGGTAGTGCCCGTCAGGACAAAGTTGCCGTAAGGATCTCTGGCGATCGCCTGACCCGTATCCGAGTCCGAGCCAGCAAGTTCCCGAGACCAAGGCATATCAAGCGCCTGCACGTTTGCTGTCGGAACCGGAGTCCGCGTTTGCGTAGGCGTCAGAGAGGGTGTTCTTGAGGGTGTCTGTGTAGGCGTCAACGTTGGGGAGCTTGTAAACGTGTGGGTTGCAGTGAACGTCCTTGTTGGCGTTCTGGTCGGAGTGTACGTCAGAAAAGGCATTCTTGTGGGTGTTCGAGTAGGTGTAGAGGTCGCTCCAATGGTTTCAACAACTCCAACGGCGTCGGCAAGAACTGCTCCGGCACTGGCCTGATCGGACATACGGATCGTCAGAGTTCCCTTGCCAAGTCTGACAACTGCAATGTGATGCCATTGGCCAGGATAGAGAGACTGATCGACGTAGATATCATCTCGGATCAGTGTTCCGTTGAAGTAAAGATGTACTGGAGTATCTCTCGAAACACCTTCCTTGGAGTCCGCAAAGGCGGGATACCAGATGGCGATCGCGTAGTTTGCGAGCTCCGGAATCGCCACGCCCCATTCTGCGTAGGCAGTTCGGAATCCTCCAGGAAGTTTCCAGTAGAAAGAACGCTCGTAGGCAGTCGCATCAGACGCCTTCTCCCATGCCAGTGTCGGAGTGACCAACTCGGGATCGGCGACAATTATCGGATCAGCTAGAAGCGAGTCTGCCCTTGTTGGAAACAGGCACAGAAGCAAGCAACACAGGTAGAGGGTTGACGAGACTTTCTTGCGGATCATCTTTCAAAATCCCTTCTGCGGTGAGTTTCCCGACCGTGACAGCATCGGTGAAACTCCGCATCAAATGATGCTCCAAGCAGTCAAAGACTGCTCCTGGCAAGCCAGACTTCGGAATGGGCGGTCTCTTTCGCGAGTCAAGCACAGACAGGAGTGAGAACAGCCCACTCGTCTGCGGTGCCAACCCACTTGAGAAAGCCCTGCACCCCCCCTTGATGGGTCTCATCAAGGGGGGGTCAACATCGTGCCCCCGCAAGGGCGTTCCCCTAAACGCTCTCAGATTGCGGGAGCGGTACCTAGTATACCGCATTCCCTTTTGTGATGTATACTTTTGTTGCATTCTCCTGTTCGTTTCAGGTCTTCAACCTTCATCAAATAGCATAGGCAATGCCAATCCATTGACACGGAAGAGCACAATTCAGTTGGAACTCTGCAAGTGCTTCCAGAGCAGCGAACTGTGATCGCAGCGAGAATGCAAAACACAGAGAGCCATCCAGTGATGTCCCATAATGAGATTTGAATGGCTTATTTTGAGACATAGAATTGTTGCGTGCCCCGTAGCGTTTTTCATGCTAGTTTACGCCCATCATATTCTCGTGGGAAACCAGACTCGAGAAGAGACAGTTTCTTTCTTGGAGGTCAGATGATGAAAGTGACTCCCAACATGCTCATGAATGTTCCACCTCTTCCGGAGTTCAGGGAACTGACTTGGGATGATCGGAACATTTATCGAGACTGGTGCAGGCATTTCGGTGTTGACGCATCAGAACTCACGTTCACAAACCTGTTTGCATGGCGTCGCAGCGAACCTGTGATGATATCCAGGCTGGACATGCTACTGGTTGTTCTGCGTTTGGACAGGGAGAAGCGTCCATCCCTATGCGTTCCAATTGGAGAGGGCGATCTCTCGGCCGTGACGGAGCAAATGCTCAGCCTGCTTCAAACGATCTCTTCCGAGGATTCTCCAGTGTTGCGTCGGGTTCCGGAATTTTACGCATCTGCGATTGCTGAATTGGGCTATCCCGTCGAGGAAGATCGCGACAATTTCGACTATGTCTACAGGGTTGACGATCTGGCGGAACTACCAGGTCGCAAGTATGACGGAAAGCGCAACCACGTACGCAAGTGCCTGGAAAGCAGTCCCTGTGAGTATGAGGAGATCAATCGTAACAATCTGGACGACTGCTTTAGTCTGGCGACCGAATGGTGCAATGTGCGACAGTGTGACATTCATCCTCCTCTAGCCTCTGAGTTCCGCGCCATTCGGGAGACCTTTGAGCGATTTGAGGAACTGGGGTTGCTCGGTGGGGCGATTCGCGTTCACGGAGAGATACAGGCGTTTGCCATCGGTGAGGCGATCAACGAAGGCACAGCAGTTGTTCATTTCGAAAAAGCCAATCCTGCCATTGATGGCTTGTACCAGGTTATCAATCAGTGGTTCTGCCAGAACGCCTTGAGGGGTCTGACCTGGGTCAACCGCGAGCAGGATCTTGGGATTGCGGGTCTAAGGCAGGCGAAGATGAGCTATCATCCTGATCATTTTGTGAAGAAGTACAAAGTGTGTCCCAAGTCAGACTGAGCAGGCCAACACTTGGGTGTGTGTGGGCTATGTCCACTCCCTGGCAGAGATGAGTGCGGAATCTCCCTGCGCTCAGACGAAGTTCTCGACGTATGCCCGAACGTGAGGTCTACGAAGTTTTGAAAGCGCCTTGTTCTCGATGCGTCTGACTCCTTCAGGACTCATCCCCATCTGCTTGCCTACTTCGCGCAGGCTGGCGCTTGATCCCTCATCCTGAAGTCCATAGCGCATCGTGAGTACCTTGCGTTCCTTAACTGACAGCACTTCCATGGCACGTTCAAGTTTTTCCCGCATTTGCTCCATGTGGATCGTCTCACTGGGCAGGACAGAATCCTCTGAGGAAAGCAGCAGTTCGTAGGCCACTCCATCCTCGGTCGTCGGAAGGTCAAACGAAGTTACATGCGTATCAAGTCCGATCACACGCTCGATTTTTGTTTTGGGGATCTTGAACTCTTTTGCAATCACCTCAACGCTCGGACTCTGACCGTGCATCTTCTCGTAGCAACTCTGGAAAGCCCTCATCTTCCTGAGCAACTCAAGTTTGTTCGATGGAATCCTTATCTGACGGCTCTTCTGTTCAACCGCTCGCTTGATGCTCAGTCGAATCCACCAACTGGCGTAGGTCGTGAGACGGAATCCCAAGCGCTCATCAAACTTCTCCAAAGCATGCATCAGGCCGAGATTGCCCTCCTGAATCAGATCCGGCATCGGAAGTCCCTGGTTCAAGTACTCTCGGGCAATCTTCGCCACAAACAGCAGATTCGACTCCACCAGCTTTCTTCGTGCTTCGGAGTTGCCTTTTCGAGAAAGTCGCGCCAACCGTACCTCCTCTGCCTGCGTCAGCAGAGGGTTACACGAGATCGCTTTGAAATAGGATCGAAGACAATTATCGTGTGCCAATATCTTGTCCCTCCATCCAAATATGCTCTCCATCGAGAGCCTTCCAATCCACTAACTATGCTGAAAGCAATATCCATACCAAACATGAATTCCGGTCGGAATCCTAAGTCTGAAGCGGTTAATTCTGAACGAGATAGCGCGCATGATTTTGATCGATCATCGAATCCTTTCAGCTACGGACTGTACGACTTATCCGTGTTCGATATTTCCCACCTGTGAGAATTTTCTCTCACTCTTGCTTTTCTTGATAGAGTGGGAAGAGAGGACTGACTTTAGCACCAACGACGATGTAAGCTACGGAACTGCGGACGAGTAGGCGGGGTATCCTTGGGTTTGCGTCACAGAACAGCGGCTATGCCGACATTTACATCTTGGTTTCTTGCTGGTAATGTCCTCAGGTATGGATACGGAGACGGCTCTGTGTCTTCAGTTGCAGTGCGCTGACGTTCTTTGTGCGGTGCTTGCTCGGGAAAGAAACCACCTCTTGCGGAGTTTGGTTTCCTTGGGAGACGATGGCATGAGTGCCCCTGACAAGAAGTGTGTTCTACTTCTCAATCCCCCCGGAGTAGAAGCTTACAGTCGGGACAAGTTCTGTACCTCTATCTCTCAGGCGAATTACGGCTGGCCTCCCATTGATCTGCTGGTATTCAGTGGCCAGCTGCGTGAAGGCTTTGAGGTTTTAGTTCTGGACGCCATCGCGGAACGCATTGGGTTCAAGGACGCACTCGAACGAGTTCAGGATGCTTCTCCCGATGTCATCATCGCCTTGACGTCCGCAGCGTCCTGGCCGGAAGACTTCGCCTTCCTGCGACAAGCCAAGGTTCTGACCCAGGCGAAGATCATGGTTGGTGGCGATATCATGCTTGCCAAAGGGGAATCAGCGCTTGCGAGATTTCCTTTTCTCGATGCGGCGTATCTGAACTATACGACGGGCGATGTTGTTGAGTGGCTTTGCAGGGCAGGAGACAGCGCTATCCCCAATATCATCTTCCGATCGCACAATCGGATTCTGGTTGGGGAAAGACGGGAAGCGAAGAATTTCTCCTGTGGCATTCCCCAGCATGAACTCTTCCCCATCAAGAGGTATCGCTTTCCCTTCTGCAGATCCGCTCGGTACTCTTCGGTCATCACCTCATTTGGGTGTCCCTGGAAATGCGCATTCTGCGTCCCCGGAACATTTGGGCTGTCCTTGCGACCTGTGGATGAGGTCATCGAGGAACTTCGGCATCTTAAGAGTATGGGAATCTCGGAGGTGCTGTTCCAGGACTCGACGATCAATGCCAGCAGAGAGCATTCACGGACGCTCTTCTCAGCGATCCGCGAAAGCGGACTCAACATTCAGTGGATGTGCCAATCCCGTGCCGACTGTGTCAACGATGAAATCCTTGGTGAGATGAGAGCCTCGGGATGTCATACGATCCAGTTTGGTGTCGAAAGCGGCAGCGACTCGATCCGGGAAGGGGTGAACAAGCGTTGTGCCACGGCGCAGTATGAAGAGAGTTTTGCGCTTTGTCACAAGCACGGAATCAGGCCATCCGGCTTCTTTATCATCGGGTTGCCTGGTGAGACGCACGAGACCGTCAGAGAGACGGTTGAACTGGCCAAGCATCTTCGGTGTTCCACAGCCGTCTTCGGCCTGGCAATGCCTCATCCGGTAACGGCTTTGGGTGCCTTGACCGGTTCCCAGCAGAGTGGTCTTTCCGAGAACGATCACTATGACAACTATCAGCGCATCGGATCGCAGCTGTCTGAACTGACACCCGAACAGGTTGTTCGATGGCGGCTGAAAGCCTACGCTTCATTCTATCTCCGAGCATCCTATGTCTGGCAGCGCCTGACGGAGATCGGCAGTCTCTACGAACTGGGTGACACAGTCCGAAACGCCCTGCACCTGATTCGAGAGAACCTTGCGGCACGAGGACTGAAGCGGCCGGTTGGAGAGCCGTCGGAGCAAATCTCTGCTCAGCCCTTGCACCGAGTCAGCCTTCTCGGACACAACCGGAGAGTCGCCGTCATTGGAGGTGGGGTGCTTGGGATGACCGCCGCCCATCGTCTGGCGTCCAATGGCGTCAGCGTAAGTCTGATCGAGAAAGAAGGATGTCTCGGAGGCTTGTCAGCACCCGCTGAGGTGAGGCCTGGAAGTTGGATTGACCAACACCATCACTTTGTTGCCGGTACCGACAGTTATCTGTTTGGGCTGCTTGACGAACTGGGCCTTTCTAAGGCTCTGAGTTGGAGTGATACCACCACATCCTACTTCAGCGCAGGCAGGTTTGTGCCGTTCACGACGGCTTTTGACCTGTTGCGATTTCCTGGCCTGAACCTCGCTGAGAAGATTCGGTTTGTGCGCTCTATCCGAAAACTCCAGCAATGCGGGAACTGGAAAGAACTCGAATCCATTTCAGTCGAGGATTGGTATCGCGAGCAGTGCGGTGACCGACTTTATGAAGTTCTTTGGAAACACATGATGGACTGCAAGTTTGGAGAGGCCGCCAAGGAGGTGCCCCTGTCCTGGATGTGGGCACGACTGACACGCCGCATTGCGACACGGCGTCTGGGCAGGGGACGTGAGCATTTCGGTCGTCTCGTCGGCGGAACGAGAGGATTCCTGGACGTGTTGGAAGACTCAATACGCGCCATGGGAGTTACCGTTCGCAAAGGCTGCTCAGTGAAACGGCTTATTGTGGAAGATGGACGTTTGGTCGGTCTTCACACCGAAGCGGGAACAATCGAATGTGATGCTGCCATCGCGACAATTCCCAACCCCGATCTCCTCAGTCTCTGGGACGGATGGCAGGAGGGTTACGCAGAGAGCCTTCACCGAATTCGGTATCAGGGAATCGTCAGCATTGTGGT
>JAKQFZ010001095.1 GCA_029558215.1 Candidatus Omnitrophota bacterium | reverse complement strand
AATTCCATCCAAGGAGGACCGGTCATGAGACAATCCGTTCTTTCCCTCATCGCGCTTCTTGTTCTTTTCCCGCTGGGCCTTCCCGCCCAGAACATCAACACACCCGAGAACTTCCCGGACCCGAACTTCCGCGTCGCAGTCGAGATGTTCATGAGCGTGCCGCCGGGCGGCGAGTTCACGGCAGCCCAAGTGGCGGCAGCCGCAACCAGCACCCTGACCTGCATGGCCCGACAGATCAAAGACCTCACCGGAATCCAATACTTCACAGGCATCACCAACCTGCGGTGCAATATCAATCAATTGACCCATCTCGATCTCTCAAAGAACACGGCCCTGACAGACCTCAACTGCTCTCGGAATCAGCTCACCGGTCTCGATATCTCTCAGAATCCGAACCTGAGGAAACTCCATTGTTATATCAATCAGATTCCGTCTCTTGATCTCTCCGGCAATACCTCCCTGGAATATCTGGATTGCCATCGGAACCAGCTGACGGAGCTGGACCTCTCCGGCCTTGCTATGCTGACCGAGTTGAAACTCGAAGACAATCCTCTCACGAGTCTGGATGTCTCCGGGTGCTCCGGATTGAGAAACCTCAGTGTTCCCAGGAACGGGCAGTTGCGGACACTGAATGCCTCCGGGGCAACCTCGTTGAGCTATGTCAGCTGTGACAACAACTTGATCACCGAGATCAACCTCTCTGGGGCCACCTCACTGACCTGGGTTTGGTGTTCCAACAATCTGCTCACCGATCTCGACCTCTCCGGCCTCGTCGCGTTGACCAGCCTGGATTGCGAAAACAATCGCCTCACACAACTCGATCTCTCCGACCTGACAGCCCTGACCGAACTCCGATGCGATAACAACTACCTGACAAGCCTCAATATCTCGAATAACAAAGATCTCCAGTGGCTATACTGTGCCAACAATCTTCTGACAACGTTGGACGTGTCAAACAACGTTCTCCTGGAACGCCTTCTCTGCTACATGAACATGCTGAATGACGTTGATACCTCCAATAATCCGAATCTTGAATATTTTCGCTTCTCGCCCCAGAAGTCCGAAGGAGTCTCCATCTCACTGGGTTATTGCTTCGATGTGGCGCTATCGGAAGACGGGACCATCCTCTATGTCCCGGACGGAAATGGTACACATGTTCTGAAAGTAAGCGAATTGGGACTGGAGTACGTGCGAACTCTCCCCGCGCAAGGCTATGCCCGTAACATCAAGGTGAGTGGCAACTACGCCTATATTGCGGACATCGCTTTTGGTGTGGT
>JAKQFZ010001058.1 GCA_029558215.1 Candidatus Omnitrophota bacterium | reverse complement strand
CTCTACAAATCCACCCGAGTAGCAGGCGTCCACCACCAGGGTTACATCCACGGGTTTTGCAGTCTGAAGTCCGTCAAGCCAGCCGTCGAGCGTTGCCGCAGGCAGCACCTGGTTCTGGTTCATCTGGAAGTAGCAGCCACTGTTGGTCACAAAACCGTGATCAATCATGATGATCATGAGCCGTCCCGCTTCCTGGGCAAAATCCCCGGTCAGCGCATCCTGCAAGTTCGTCAGAGTTGACCAGCCATCTACGTCGTTCAGGCCGTCTCCATCGGCATCTCGAAACGGGATTGATGGATTCGCGGGATCAGTCGGTCCAAAAGCGCTCAGATAGAGGATGTCTTCTCCTTCATACCCACGCCTCTTGAGCGTCTGGTACGCATACGCACCGAGATCATTGGTCTGTTGCGCGATACTGTTGCTTGCATATGCACCGCCACCGGCAACGATGAGTGCACGAGGGGGATTGAGCTCCCAGACAAAGGTATTGCCATCGGGACCAGCTGTCAGTATCCGGGCGCCATCGGAAGAATAGACAGCGGAGTAGATCAATGAGGTATGTCCTGAGTATACTTGCTTCAAATCCCCTGTCGCGATCTCCCAAATCCTTGCTGTTTTGTCGCTGCCTGCCGCCAAGACGGATTTCCCATCGGGGGAGAACACAACCGAGTGAAGAAACGAGTCCAGAGGTGTGAGAATCCGGATCAGCATACCCGTCTGAACATCCCACAGTCTTGCACCATAACTTCCCGTCAAGGCACAGGCACCATCTTCTGAAAAGGCAACAGAACTCACAATATCTGAATGTCCTGAGAGCGTATGAAGTTCTTCACCTGTCTCTGCGTCCCAGATCTTAGCTGTTCTGTCAAAGCTCCCAGTCAGCACTTTTGTTCCGTCCGGGGACAGAGCCACAGACTCGATACGGCCCACGTGTCCTATAAACGTTTGCAGAGGAAGAGTGTTCTGTTCGATATCCCAGAGATAAGTGGTACCATCTTCTCCCCCTGTCAGAATGCGCCTTCCATCTGCTGAGAATGCCACTGACCTGACCCCACCAACGTGTCCACCAAAAGATCGGATTTCATTTCCCGTTGAAGACTCCCAGAGTATAGCAAGGCCATCATACGCGCTGCCTGCCAACACCTGCGTTCCATCGGGCGAAAAGGATACACACTCGACTGCCGAAGTGTGACCGACAAGCGAACCCATATGTCCACCCGTGTGTGCACTCCAAATGCTCACGAAGGGGTCTTGGTTCCCTCCTGTCAGTACCGTGGATCGGTCGGGAGAGAAGGCTACGCAGTTGACTATCCCGGTGTGCCCATACAGTCGCTGGATTTCCGCGCCCGTCTCAAAATCCCAGAGGCCAGCCGTCTGATCATAGCTCCCTGTAAGAAGAGTCTTTCCGTCTGAGGAAACAGCCAAGCTGTGAACCGTGTGCGTATGCCCGACATAGGTCCTGACTAAATCCCCTGTGGCCGTGTTCCACAATCTTGCAGTCTGGTCACGACTCCCAGTCAGGACTCCAGTTCCGTCAGGAGTGAACAAAACAGAAGTGATTGCATCTGTATGGCCGACAAAAGTTTGGATCTCGTCACCAGTGTCAATATCCCATAGTCTGCCAATCCGAAAAAGGCCTCCCGTCAAGACAGTAGTCCCATCAGGTGAAAACGCAACAGAGTAGATGCCGTTAGGCTCCGCCTCCCACGTATTGATTTCCAACCCCGTCTCAGCATCCCAGATCTTTACGGTACCGTCGTTGCAGCCAGTCAAAATGTATGAGTTGTTTGGTGAGATGGCAACGGAGTTGACCGCATCCGCGAATCCAACAAACGTGTGAACTGCCTCACCTGTCTCAGTGTTCCACAATCGTACTGTTTTGTCATAGCTTCCTGTCACCATCATTGTACCATCAGTTGAAAGATCAACCGAGCTGATCCTGTGCGTATGACCTGAGAAGACACGGATCTGCATGCCCGTCTCAGCATCCCAGATCCTCACTGTCGGATCATTCCGTGCGGCTCCCGTAATGACCTGCCTGCCATCTGGCGAAATGGTAACTGCAGTCACGGCGTAAAGAGGCGCACTGAGAATTCTTATCGGCTCACCA
>JAKQFZ010001051.1 GCA_029558215.1 Candidatus Omnitrophota bacterium | reverse complement strand
TCCTGGCGGTCACTTCGATACGAAGCGGGCTGCCACATTCAACGAGATAGAGCACCGCGCGGCAATGGCTGTCCAAGGGGAATCGGTCTCTGGTCAGCAGAAACAGGCCTTTCATGCTCAGATCCCGTGTCTGATCGCAATGAAGGGAAGCATCGTCGGACTCAAGTTCTACGGCCACTCGAACCGAAGTCCGTGAGAATTCTCTTTTGTCGGATCGCTTTGAAGTTCTCATCTCAGACCTCCCATGGCGTGCTGAACATTTGCTCTGCAGCGGCGCAGAAAGTTCTGCAACTGGTATGGATCATACTACCTTAAGGGCTGGTTCTCTGCAACTGGTGCGAACAGTTTGAAAAATTTGATCCAGTTTGAGAGATGACCTAATATGCCCGAAACAACAGTCCCCATTGTGTGCATTCGGGGAGAACAGCCGCCATCTTAGGTTGCCGGAGACCGATCATGAGAAAGACCCGTTCGGGCATTGAGCTGCAAAGAGGCCGAGTCTCCGCTTCGGTGCATCTGTCGGTGGCACTTCCGGTGCTGAGTGCATTGGCGGTGTTGGTGCCGGGGTTCATTTACCGCGCGATCATCATTCACGAGTTTTCACCCGAAATCCCTTTCACTAAATACCATCTGGAGATGGTCTTGAACCTGCTTGTGTGCTGGATGTTGGGGCTCTCTCTGGTGGCTTTCTTCTTCGGTTCGGTATTGGGCTACATCATCAGTGCTCCGTTGCGACAGATGTCCGAACTCCTCTTGCGCCTGGCCGACGAAGGGGAGACCGAAACCGTATCTGTGCGCGGCGGTGATGAGATCGGTCTTCTGGGGCACTCGTTCAACCGCATGGTGCAGTCCATGGCCAAGTACCTTCCCGAACGGGCGCGCTTTGTCTTTCACAATGTGGCGACCGGTGTCATTACGACCAACTATGGCGGCATGTTGGAAACGATCAACGCGACTGCCGACCGAATTCTTCGGCTTTCCGGAGTGGGAGTGATTGGCAGGAAATATGACAGAGTGTTTCGCCCTCATGGTGGGTACCATGCCATCTGGGAGATTCTTCGGGAAACGATCACCAGTAGTCGTGGTGTGATGGATCGGGAAGTCACAATTCGGTGTCTGGATGGAGAGGAAGTCGCGCTTTCTCTGAACACCGTGGTCGCCGTGGATCCCAATACGGGTCGCAATGCCGTGGTGTTGACACTCATTGATCTGACATGGCTCAAGAACGTCTCCCGTCAAATGCTTCAGCAGGAAAAACTCTCCGCGGTTGGCTCTCTTGCGGCGGGTGTGGCTCACGAAATTCGTAATCCGCTTGGCGCGCTGCGAAGCCTGACTCAGATGATCACCCAGAGCGAGGGGTCAGAAACATCGCGCCAAGAATACGCCCAGGTGATGCTGAGTGAGATAGACCGGCTCAATTCAGTTGTCCGCAATCTCCTGGATTTCTCCTCGCCTTCGATAGAGGAACTCAGTCAGGTGCAGTTCGCGTCCTTGATTGGACGAGCTGTCGAGCTTTCGGGAATTCATGTCATCAAACCCGCGGTGGAGATCATCCGCGAGGATGCTCCCGATACGCCCACGGTTCTTGGAAACGAATCCAGGATTCTTCAGGCGATTCTGAACATCCTGCTAAACGCTGCCGATGAAGTAAGCCATGAAGGCAAAATCTTCATCTACACCAAAAGAACAGTCGCGGGAGACAAAGTGGAATGTACCATCGCCAATGATGGCCCTCCCATTCCCGAATCACTGCGGGAGAAGATATTTGATCCCTACTTCACCACCAAGGATGATGGTACGGGTTTGGGTCTGACCATTGCGTCTCAGATCGTGTCGCAGCACAAAGGCACTCTGAAAGTCTCCAGCGGCGAGGGACAGTTGACCGCCTTTACGATCACCCTTCCCGCGTCGTCTCAGGATATCACTCCCGCTGAAACTGCCACACCGAAACAGGGAGGTACTGATCCATCGTGACTGTGGAAAAACCGCCGCGAGTACTGATCGTGGATGATGACACGGCAATCCGTTTCACGCTTCGTGAGCTGTTGCGCAAGGAAGGCTACGAGACGGATGAAGCCAGCAACGGCCGGATGGCGCTGGAGATGTTCGATCCCGAAGTGCATGACGTCATCACACTCGACTTGCGAATGCCCAAGATGGGCGGGATGAAAATACTCCCCTTGGTCTTCGGCAAGGATCCCGATGCCCAGGTCATCGTTCTGACCGCGCACGGTGGCAAGCAGGAAGCCCTGGAAGCCTACGAAATAGGAGTGCGCGATTTTCTCGACAAACCCTTTGATAACGATGTTCTGCGCATCACGGTTCGACGCGCACTGGAAAAAAGGAAACTTCTTCGCGAAAAGGCGCTCCTGAATCTGCGCGTCACCGCCCTTCAGTCGGAGATCGTCAGCCGTGGCGAGTTCGATACCATCGTGGGCACGTCACCTGCCATGCAACAGGTGCGCGAACTCATTCGGAGCATCGCGGCCAGTGATGTGACCGTGCTTTTGTGCGGCGAGTCTGGAACGGGCAAAGAGGTCATCGCGCGTGAGATTCATCGTCAGAGTGCGCGTGCATCCGGACCGTTCATTGCGCTCAACTGTGCCGCAATTCCGGAGACGCTTCTGGAGAGCGAGTTGTTCGGCTACGAAAAGGGAGCCTTTACGGGCGCTGTGGAGCAGCGTGCAGGTAAGTTCGAACTGGCGCGCGAGGGAACGCTTCTTCTGGATGAGATCGGTGACATGCCCCAGTCCACTCAGGCGAAGATACTTCGGGTGTTGCAGGAGCGTGAGTTTCAGCGTGTCGGTGGCGCGGAAGTAGTTAAGACCGACATTCGTGTGCTGGCCGCCACAAATCAGGATCTCGCGGCCTTGGTTCGAGAAGGATCTTTTCGGGAGGATCTGTATTTTCGTCTCAATGTGATTCCCATCATGTTGCCCTTGCTCAAGGATCGGCGGGAAGACCTTGTCTTGCTTGCCCAACATTTCATCGAAAAGTACAACAAGCAGTTCTCGAAAAAGGCTGAGCGATTAGGCCCCAAGGCGGAGGCGGCCTTGTATGCCTATGACTGGCCTGGGAATGTGCGTGAATTGGAGAATACGATTCAGCGTGCGGTGCTTCTGTCGAACAGCCCTGTCATCGAAGAACTCCAGATTCAACCCCCGCCCTCCCCTCGAACACCCCGTGGACAGACTTTGTCGGATGCCTTCCCGACAATCCAGGAACGTATGGCCAGCATGAAGGAACAGATCGAACGGGAAGCTATTCTCGCTGCGCTCGAGCAGTGTCGCTGGAGAAGGGCTGAGGCGGCACAAAAACTGGGAATGTCTCGCCGACACCTGCTGCGAAAGATGAAGCAATACGACCTGATCGATTAAAACTGCTTTTCCGCCGCGCCATGCCCGCTGTCGTTCTATCGCAGCTTGACTTTGGGCACAACCTTTTCCTCTTCATCCGCCTCAAACAACGACGCTTGTTTGAAACTGAAGAAACCGGCGATCAAGTTGGTCGGGAACATCTCAACCTTGTTGTTCATCCGCATGGCGGAGTCATTGTAGAACTGTCGCGCGAAGGCGATCTTGTTTTCCGTGGAAGTCAGTTCCTCATGCAGGCGCATGACATTCTCGTTGGCGCGCAGTTGCGGGTAGTTTTCAACGACGACATAGAGTTGTCGAAGAGCGCCACTGAGCGCGTTCTCCACCTGGGCACGCTGCGCGGGATCCGTCACGTCTTTCATCTGGATGGCCTGGCTGCGGGCTTTGGTGACGTTCTCCAGCACTTCCTGCTCGTAGCTCATGTAGCCCTTAACCGTCTCGACCAGGTTGGGAATGAGGTCGTAGCGTCGTTTCAACTGGACATCAATTTGTGCCCAAGCGTTCTTGACCACATTCCTCATCTGCACCAGACCGTTGTAGGCAGTCATCAACCAGAGACCGATGGCTCCGATCATCAATACCAGGATCACAAGCGACATTCCTTTTCTCCTTTCAGCAATTCCTCACTGTTGGACACGGTCGAAACCTTACCAACCGCTCTCATAAAACTCAATGTCATCGAGGGCCACGTGATTCTCGCCCTGATACCCGATTTGAACCACCGCGAACCGCGCGGCCTCGGGCGAGCGAACGGCCAGGAATACGGGACAGTAGCCGCCCGCAACTGTAGGCATCTGTCGGCTCATCGCATCCACGTGCTTGCCTGCCTCATTGTAGAAACGGACTCCAAGATATGCCTTCTCATCGTTGCCCGATCCGCTGATCCACGCATTGAGGTTATAGCTGGTGGCCGGTTTGATCTCAAATGGCTTGGAACGAAGGTGCGGATGAGGATCCGTGCCGAGTTGTTTCCCCACAAGGCCTTTCGCTCCTGTGACTAACACGCACCGATGCCCGCATCGTGCCACTCGCTTGGGACCTCTCTCATTGCGACGCACTTCGACAGTTCCCTGACCGCCAGTGGGATTCATTAACTCCCAGCCTTCGACATTGGAGTTCTGTCCCTGTTCGAAACTCGGATTCATCAACAAATTCAAAGGCTGCTGAAACTCCTTCAGGCTCAAACGCGGCTGATTATCCTTCAACAGAGAGATCAAGTCCATCCCTTTGCAGTACTTGCCATCCTCAGAACGTGGCTTGTCCACCCGAAACTCCAGCAGGTGGTCCCCCTTGGCCAAGTTCAACTCGGCATATTTGTACCAACCGAACATTCCCGCATCGTCATCAAAAAGGTTCCACAGAAGTCCGGTTTCAGATCGCGTGGGAACAATGGTTGACGGCGTCGTCTGCCAGTCTCCACCATCCACTCTCCACACACAGGGGGATTGGAAGAGCAGGTAACGCTCTCTGACCCACAGACTGTACAGCCCTTTCCGGGAAACACTGAAAACATACTGGGAGAAGTAACCGGTGTCGGGAGAAGGAGGAACAAAACTCTCCAGCAGGTGGAAAGCCTGCTTGCTCAGCTGAGGAAGTCCGTCCATGCGGCCGAAGTTGAAGTTGCTCCCTTGGGGATTCTCTGCCTCAATCAAAACAACGTCTTCGGGTGGCGGAGACTGACCCGTGCAGGCACGTTCAAACAAGCCGGGACTTGCGCCCTCGACCACCAACACATGGCGCACCGTGAAACTGTCAACGTGTGGACCTTCCACACCCCTTTGCGGTGTGTTGATAAGAACCCATTTGGGACTGACCAGCATGGCATCGAGCCGTCTCTTGCGCTGAGGCCCGGGCACATGCTCTCCATCAGGATATTGAACGGAGACCCGAGAGAGAAATGGAAAATGCATCTTTACCGAGGCTATCTCTCCCCTCGGCCAGAGATAGACGACCGGACGTTGGTCGCGCTCAAATGTGAAGCCCTGCCAAAGATCTCCAAGCCGAAGAACTCTTGCCTGCAAGATGTCCTCGAAGAAATTGAACGGTTGATGTTTCGTCTTGTCGAGTCCTGGCACGTCGGCTGGCATCCAACCTTCCCTGTCGGGAATCTCTTTGCTGATGATGCGACATCGTGCAGTCTTCAGACCCCAGACCTTGCCCGCTGAGTTGCGTCCAAAGACTTCGCAGTCTCCCAATGGTCTGAGCACCTGAAACCGTGTTCCATCATCGGCCGTGTCAAAATCGTCTGTGAAGTAGACATCCAGATAGGCAATCGCCCCCGTCTCTCTCCTGAAGCCCATATAGACAACGTCCTGGCTTGCGGTTCGCAACACTTCGTCCAGGTCACGTCCCCATCGCAAGGCTGCAGCGGGGGACTCCAGATTTACAAAAAGAAGATCGGTGCCGACATCCGTCTTGAAAGTGGGAACAATCCAGGTCCCATCCTGTGCCTTCATCAAGCCTTGAATCCCTCGATTGCTCAGATACCCGCCCCAGTTCCCGTTGATGCCGATGTGAGAGCGTCCCTGTCCCTCGAAGACTTCCTTCGGGCTGCGGCGTCCTGGATACCAATAGTAATACTGCGGTTGATAGGTGGTTATTCGATCTGCTCTTCTTTCCACCAGTCCCCGATAGGTCGCGATCCACTCCAATTGTTGTGGATCACCGATGATCTCCGTGGTGCGCCACTGCCCGGGTGCCCCAAAATAGAGGCCAAAAAGGTAGATTCCTTTCGCGCCTGATTCCAGCAGTCTCGAGAAATCAGCGTACATTCCAAGACGATCCTGATAGGCGATTCTGGGGTTTTGATGCTGGTAAGCGCCTTGACTGGTCTCGGTAACAACGAGCCACATTGTCTTGGCAGACTGCGCCGCCTCAGCGTATGCTCCCGAGGCATTGAACATCTTGAGCAGTTCGCCGGAACCATAGGATTCCATTCCGATGCCATCAAATCCGATCCCCTCTGTATCGTTGATGCGATAGCTGTCCACCTGTGGATGGTGCTTGAGCACCACCGGAACGTCGGCAACACTTTTGATGGCTCGGGCGATTCGGTTGCAGGCAGTCCGAACGCTGGTGGCATGGTATTCCACAAAATCATGCCAGAGTTGGGATGTGCTCATGTCCGCAGTGACCACTTTCTGACTGGAGAGCGAGTACAGGAATCCGATTCCTCTGGAGTCTGAACTGACTCGTAGGGGAACAAGGCTGGATGCTTGTTCAAAGGAGATCACCTCATGGAGAGCCCAGGCTTCTTTAAGACCCTCTTCGGTGGCATAGCGCTCAAGAAGCCAGCGTGCAAAACCACTTCGGAACTCACCCGAGTCCGGGATGGCATCGTAGGGGATGGTCATCTCGTTCATAAAAGGATCGACGATGAATCGGAAGCCGCTCCCAAACCGCAACGACTGCAGATAGGAGATCACTCGGGTTTCATACTGGGCATAGATGCCGTCCCAAAAGTGTCCGCCTCTTCTCACTCTGGGGACGAAAAACAAGGACACCGGACTCTCCGGTGAACAGGACACAACCTCAGCGGCCAGACCTTTCGGAGTCTTGATTGCTTCACCTGCTGAGACAAATTGGCCATCGGCCGTCAATACCAGATACAGCCCACCGACCCAACCCTGTTCCCTGATCTCATGGATGCCTGGTTTTGTGATGTTTTCGACTGCCGCATTTTCACTGCGCAGCAGATAACGAAGACCTTCACCCGGATCTTCTCCAAACTCGATGCCGTACCGCATCTGTTTGCTCTCGAGACGATCAATAAGTCTTTGCATACGGCTTGGATGGCAATTGGGGCCTGTTCCATAGTGGAGATAAAGATCCCTGACTCCGTAAGACTGGATCAGATCAATGATTGCCTCGTCTGCCTGAAACGACGCGTCTTTTTCATCAGAGGCAACGGGTTCGGAACCAACCGATCGAGGAACGAACATGCCACCAACGGGTAGATGCGGCGCTCCGTCCCACATCAGAGTGTTGGTCTCATTGACATACCAGCGATGCGGTATTCCATCTCGATCTGAAAAGACACCATGGGAGAGTGTGGGTCGAGTGCGTGTGGGTGTTGCAGACTTGATTTCGACCGCAAAGCAATTGGGAGACTGAGACGCCAGCGTGTGCAAACCAATCTGCATTTCATAGGTTCCCGAATGGATGTCCGCGGGAATCTCAAAGGGAATTTTTAGCGAATACTCTTTGCCTGGAATCCAGTTGCGCACAGAGGTCTTGGGATGAAACTCAGACACGAAATGAAGTCTGTCCTGTTGGGAAAACCCAACCCAGACGTTTGAATCGGTCTCCAGTGGTTGATCCAGCGTAAACCGCGCGGTCAGACAACTCTGGCCGCCGGCCTTGAGTTTGGATGGAAATCTGAGCAGTTCCATCTCAAAGGATGGAGCTGCCCATGTGGGCAGGGCAGTCAAAAAAGAGAGAATCACGCCAAGAAGACAAAGACCGTTTCGCCGCCACTCAGGTTCTTTGCGTGAAACAGCAAGTCTTTGCCTTGAGTTGCGGTACACCAGAATCTCGCTGGTCTTGTATTTGAACTTCACGAGACAACCTCCACATTCTCCCAAGAAACTGGACTACGAAAGGGACAGTTTCCTTTGCATGCAAGCACTACTCAGCGTTGGACATACTCCCAAGTGCCTGCAGGTGCTGACCCGCTCATAGAGGAAACTCTGAAAAAGAGTATCACAGTTCTCGTGGTTGCACAAAAGCCAGAGTGTTGTCCGTATGTCTGCTCAGTGATCGCTGCAACGGGCTCATAGGTTCTGGAGATAGTGTTGGTTCTCCACCCATTTGCATTTCGGCATGTCATGATGCAAGAATGCAACGTAGCATTCTAAACGTCAGGAGATACGGTCATGAATCATCTCAAATGCGTCTGTATGCTGGTGCTCGTCGTTGTGTGTCCCACTCCAGCGTTCTGCCAGCCAGAACCTCTGGCAGAAGGCATGATCTCCTGGGAAGATTTCAGGGAGTTTCCAATTGGCTCCCTGATTCCCATCAGCAACGGTATGGAGAATGAGTGTCCGACCGTTGCTGTTGACCGCAAGGGTACCGTGTGGGTGGCATGGATTCGGGAAGTTGCTGACGGCGATCAGGTCTGGCTGAAGGGCTACTCCAAGGGTCATTGGTTGCCGGAAATGCCGATCGGTGAGCCAGGTAGTGCCTATTCACCGACGATAGTTTGTGACTGGGAGGATCGGCTCCATGTGGTCTGGACAAGTTGCCATGAACAAGTCTGGCATCTTCAGTACGCAGTCCTGCAGGACGGAAAACAGAGTCTCTCGCGGACACTCTCGAAAGGCGGCTCATCAGATCGGTATCCGTCTCTCTCTGTGACTTCTGGTGGAGAGATCTGGCTTGCGTGGGAGTCCGATGTACGGGGCAATCGAGATGTGTACGCAGGACGACTCACTTCAAACGGCTTGCAGGACATCACCCCAATGAGCACTGACGACTCCGAAGACTGTGCTCCGAGCCTCACGGCAAGTCCCAAAGGCGGTTTGGGTTTGGCCTGGCACCGATACCTGGGCAATGGCAACTTCGACATCTTCTTTCGGGAGAAGGACAAGCAGGAGTGGAAACCGGAGGTTCGTCTCACAGACTTTCCTGCCGTGGACGCCTTTCCTTCTATCGCCGCTGACAGCAAGGGGCGTTTCTGGATTGCGTGGCATAGCAACCGTTTGGGAGAGGTTTCTGGCATCACCAACTGGATATTGGTTCGCTGTTGGGACGGGAAGAACTTCTTGGAAACAGTCAACCCCATGCCCGGAGTGGATTTGGAGAAAGACCACACGGATCAGGGACTTGAATTCCCGACGATTCATGTTGACCAGCGAGACCGCGTCTGGATTTTCGGACGGCCGTCACACAACTTCTGTGCACAGGTCTATTCGGGTGACAGCTGGTCTCCCTTGATTCGACTGCCCAAAGATGGTTGGGGCGGTCGTGGCCAGTTCATCCGCGTTGCCGAAGATCCTTCCGGAAAACTGTGGCTGGCACGACGCGACATCCGTGAGAATATGCTTCAGGAGATTTCAGACATTTCGAAGCAAGCAGAGCCACTCAAACTCAAACGCGCCAAAGGAACGTCCTCAAAATCTGCCAAGTCAACTTTAGCGGGAATTTCCAAGACACCCTACCGCGTTGGTGAGTACAATCTCTATTTCGGGGATATTCACGCTCACACATGGATGTCCGATGGAATGGGGTCGTTGGATGAATTCTGGACGCGCTGTCGGGACGTTTTGGAGTGGGATTTTGCTGCTTTAACTGATCACGATGACTTCGTTGGCAATCGAATTTCCCCTGCCGAATGGGAGGAGATGAAATACGTTGCCAATCGCTACGACGACCCAGGCCGTTTTGCCGCCATTCATGCTTATGAGTGGACAACGGGACGCCCGCCCAGCGGATTTGGTCATAAGAACGTTTATTTCTCAGACACAAACCCGCCTCTGTTCCGAAAATGCGATGCCGACGCGGCCTCCCCATCTTTGCTCTATGAAAAGATGAAGCCATGGAACGCACTGGCTTTTCCACACCATATCGCGTGGACGGGCTCCGACTGGGAGCACTTGGATCCTCAGATTTCCACCTGTGTGGAGATCATCTCCAATCATGGTCGTTTTGAGTTCATGGGCAACCTTCCCATCCGGCACCGAGGGGGCAGGCAGGGGGAATTCGTGCAGGACGGGCTGAAGCAAGGACTCCGATTTGGAATTGTTGGAGGCAGTGACAGCCACGGACTGCGATGGCAGCACGGCGTCAGTTACAAAGAGGACTGCCATCGAAC
>JAKQFZ010001013.1 GCA_029558215.1 Candidatus Omnitrophota bacterium | reverse complement strand
CCTTGACCTGACGGATAGGGCAGAGGAAGAGGTTGTCATCAATCATCTTGTCAATGGCCGGATGACTTTTCAAGTCTCCTTCCTGATGCTGTACCTGGCTGGTGGCTTCTGCCATCAGCTTCTCGTACATTTCGGGACGTGTCTCCTTCAGATTGGTCTGCGCCGCGATGTTGAAGACGTTATAGACCTGAAGTTTCGGATAGACCTTGTACTTTTCCTGCTCCTCACGGGAGAGATTCTTATAATCATCATAGGGGATATGGGCCTTCGTTTCCTGATTGACCACGGTGAACGTAGTCAGAAATACTGGGAAGGATTTCTCTCCCGTGTTGATTCTTACCTGCGGCAGCTTGTTGCCGTTCTCGTCACATGCCACAAAACGGTTCCCAGCCTTGTCCTTGGCATAGTTCAGGTTCGTGATTCGGTCAAAAGTGCCCCAGACAGGAGAGTCATATCCCATCTTCTCGGCCTGAAACATCAGCATAAGGCTGTTCATTCCGTTGTAGTTCCTTCCGGACATGTTGCGCGGAGCCTGAACCACACCGGGCGTGAACCAAGGCTTCTTCCAGTCACCTGAAAGAGTCTCTATCTTCTCAATCATCAGCTCCGTGAACCGGTCAAGCGCACGGTCTGTGGCTGACTGGCCATCGGAACTGTAGTTGTTGTCCTTTGCCATGGCGATTACTGGTTAGATGAGTTCTTCTCCCAGAATGAGAGGGAAGAAACAATGCAGTTGACTGACAGTCTCTCGTTGAAGTAGGAGAGTTCCAGGTCGCCTTCTGCCTCGATGCCTTTCTTCGGCCCGAGCCACTCAGGACGGTCAGAACTGAAGTCCACGAAATGGACCCAGGTATAGACGTACTGGTCATCTGCCGTCTTCTCGCTGCTGAAGGCATCGAAGAGACGGTAGGCTCCTTTCTTTCCCTTCTTTTCTGGAATGTCCTTGGAACCTGTGGTTCCCTTGAATGACACGGTCCCCTTGATGGAATCCGCTTCTTCCGAACTGAACTGTACATCCGATGCCGACAGATTCAGATAGAGGTTTTCATCCTTCTTTCTGAAGGTCAGGACACCCTGTACCTTGACTCTAGCTCCTTCACGGAACTCTCCCTGATTCTCAGGATGACCGTTCATGGCCACGCTGATATCCACTGGTTTCTCCTCACTCTGACCAGCCGGGATGGCGGTTCTGATACCGAAAGTGAAAAACGGCTTTCCTTCCTTGTCTGTTCTTGCTTCACCGCTGCGGCTGATTGAGCCGATGACGGTCACGTTACATTTAATCATGATCTTGTTCTTTTAATTGGGTTATTGATTGATGAATTCATTGCATTGTCGAAATTCTGTGCTGCCAGGGCATTGGCATCCACGCTCTGGGCTTCCTGTGATGACTGTTGTACGGCCACTGCGTTGCCCATGTTGTCAATCTGTACAGCCATGGCCATGAGGCCGGCAAACAGGGTACTGACAAGGTTCACGATAGGGTCGATGCCCGCCACACTGGTGCTGTCATTCAAACCGAAGAAGTTCTCCCATGAGTTTGACTCCTTCTCCGAATCGGCCAGTATAGTGTTGAAATAATCCTTGTCTTTTGGCTGAACTGGTTCCTGCTTCTGCTCTTCCTGTTTCGGCTGTTCCTTGGTTTCCGGCTTCTGTGCCGGTGCAGCTTCCTGAGAGTTGGAGGCAAGTTCCGACAGGGTAGTGGTCTGCGGCTTGGTGGACTGCCAGCCCTGTTCCTGTATGACCATCTTGTCATACTTGTCAAGACCGTTTCGGACTTGTTGCATATTTCACTACCCAAATGCCCGCGTGCGTTTTCATCTGCTTTGTTTTGGTGAAGTATGGTTATTATGGCGCAATTTTGTTGTGTGGATAGTGCCATAAGTCTTCCCACGATCCGCGTAGATTCTTCTA
>JAKQFZ010001003.1 GCA_029558215.1 Candidatus Omnitrophota bacterium | reverse complement strand
CTGTCCTTGCCTTGATCAAATATCTTGCTCATGAAAACTCAACCCCTCTGCAATCATTGAACTCACCAAACATGATGACAGAACCCCCAGACAACTGCAAACCGAAGGCTGCCACTCGGTTCAGACGGTGTCCTTGGGACCGACCCAGCTGTGCTTGTCGCTCCCCGGTCGCCATCCGGGTGAAGAGACCTGGAAGTCCAGGCGCGGTGCAGCCGTGTCATTGACCATCTCCACCGTCTCTTGCCAACCACGCACGCCGCTGACCGCATCCATCGCGGCGAGGTTCTGGCAACCGACCGCATTGGCAAACAGTGCCGCTCGTTCCGGGGATTCTCCCTTGAGATACGCGGCAAGAAATCCCGCAATGGAACAGTCCCCTGATCCGGTTGCACTGGCAACGCGTTCGGCCTTGTAGGGGGGAACCCATATTTCACGTCCCGCCCAGTCCGCCATCTTTCCAACCAGCGCCGGTTTCATCTGATTCAGCCGACAGGCATGAACTGTGCGGATGTAATACCCCTTGTGACCGCATTTGAGTACGACGATCTGCGCACCCCATTGCATACAAATGTCCGCGATTTCAGCGCAGTCGCTGCCATCCACAGCATCCACGAAATCCCTGTTCCCGAGAGTCTTGCGAATCGCTTCACATTTCCCGCGCTGGGTGCAGAACATCGCTTCCTCGACGCTGGGGATGAAGATGTCCGCAAAGGGAAGTGTCCTGCCCAGAACCTCTCCCCAGTCAACCTTTCCCGCCGGACTGTTCGGATCGGGAAGCGCCAGATCAAGAGAGGTGATCGCTCCTGCCTCCTTTGCCATCTGGAAAACCTTGGCAAGTTCTTTTCCGCCATCGGCGTAGAGATTGCGCATGAGTGGTGGATACCCAAGATGAAACAAACGCGCCCGTTCAAGCAGCGTTTGGTCAACGTCCTCACTGGAGAAGTTATTGTTGGATCCAGGACTGTGAAAGAACATGCGATCAAATCCAGGAGGGGAAATGACAAGTGTGTAGGAAGTTCCCTCTCCCGATACCACGCGGATGGCTTCCTTGATACCGGCCTTTCCGATGATGTCACGGGCGATTCGTCCAAAGTGATCATCTCCAACGCGAATCAGCAACGCCACTTTCATGCCGAGCTTTCGCAGTGCGATGCCCGTGTTGGGTGCTGAACCTCCCGTCACGACATCGGCTTCGTCCACGTTGATCAATCGCCCCGGTTTGAACATTTCCTCAGCCGATGCCGAGCAGTCAGCGGAAAATCGTGGAATGATGTCCACCGCGGCATGACCACCGCAGATGATGTCTATGTCTCTTTGTTTCTCTGCCATCTCGTGTTCTCCCTCAATCGTTTGAGTCAGAAGGTAATGCATCGTAGCACAGAGCACGTGGATGGTCGAGACCCACATGATCTCTGCGCTGGCAATTGCGTAACAACACAGCATCTGCTAGTATACTTCGTTAATTCATGCGTCCTGCGGGACGCCTTAGCACATATCCGGAAAGAAGTAAGTTCTCCAATGAGTATACAGGGCGATGGAGTTGGTGGTTCTGTGGTGTCCGAGATCCCCGCGTCAGGGGCGCTGTCTCGACTGCGCTTGGGTTGGGGAAAACTCAGACGTTTCTATTATTGTCTTTGCAGGCCTGGCTACGTGCGTCAACAGGCAGCAATTCGTCAAGGCGAGTGCCGCCGCTGCGGCGCATGCTGCGTGCTCATGTTCCGCTGCCCGCTCTTGAAGAATGGCGACAGCGTTGCCACCTGTCTTCAACACCATCATCGTCCGGTGAACTGCCGAGTGTTTCCTCTGGACGAACGTGATTTGCGAGACAGGGATCTGGTTCTTCCAGATCAGTCCTGTGGTTTCCATTTCCCCAGTATGAAACCGTAAGGGGGTCTAGGACAACATGATGGCACTTGTTGATGACACAAAGAGTCAGAACAGAGGGACACTCTTCTGTGCCCTGCTGGTTTTCCTGGCGTTTCTAGGTTTGGCATGTGAGGGCTGGTCGCAGGGACAGCCTCCCTCATTTCGGCTGGAAGTGCGGACTCCTGAATTCGGGAATCTTTTCTTGTCTCAGGATGTCATCGAGGTTTCCTGTTGTCTCTACGGTCTCAGCAGCAGGATGGACGGCCTGTTGTTTCATGTCTTTGTATCGGACGACAAGCGAGGGTTGGTTCGCCGATTCAAGCACAAGGCACAGCATTTTGACGCCGGTCGCTCGGAAGCCAAGGTCGCTGAGTTTCGATTGAAGAATCCCGGCCTCTATGCGGTGGATGCCCAGGCACTCTATCGGGGCAATCTTCTCGCCTCGCAGCGAATCTGGCTTTGTGTCGTTCGAACGCCTGCCTTTCGCGAGCCTGCCGAGAAAGTCCCCTTTGGTCTTGTGCTTCTGCCTGAGTTGGGCATTCCGGCGTCAGATGTGGGACGACAGTTGGAACGGCTCAACATTGAGTGGGTGAAGATCCCCATTCGATGGCACAACCTGGATTACTCCGTTCTGGACTCACTCATTGACCACCTCTACTCCAGAGGCTTGTCCGTGGTTGGTCAACTGGTCGGCACAGCGCGTGAAGCAGCCTCCACTCAAGAGGACTGGGTGGTGGGTGAGATTGGTCCACGCTTTGCCTCTGGGCCACCGACGGACTATGCGCTTTGGGAGCAATTTGCCGCGGATATCACCAAACGCTACAAGGAGCGAATTCGACATTGGGAGATTTGGACTGATCCTCAAGGAGGACGGGGACCGAACTGGCGGGGAGACGCCGAGCAGTACTCGCTCCTGGTGGAACACGCCGTGCGCGGCATCAAGCGCATGGATCCGCTGGCACAGATTATCAACCCGGGCCTCTTTGACCAGCCGGACGATTTCGCAAAAATCGTCACAGCCAGAACCGCCGGACTGACAGATGTCGTCGGTTTTGAGACAGACACTTTGACTCGGAACCTTCCTGCAAAGCTCATGGAGAAGTGGAGCAAGGTCGCCATGGAAGTCCCCATCTGGGTCACCGACTCACGGGGAGGCAATGCGGCACAGGTTGTCCAGGAGTACGTCCAGTCGAGAGCGTTGGGACTAAAGAGGCTCTTTCGCTACTCCTACAGGGACCCAGAGCCAACCCGCTCCGCAGGCAGTTTCGTCTCCAGCGATTTTGTTCCCACCCGTGCTGCTGTTGCTTACTCCGGCATCTCTCATCTCCTGGAAGAGACCCAGTTCATCGGTGAACTGGATTTTCCTGGAGACACGGTGTGTTACATCTTCGAGAAGGACAACATGCGGTACTATGTACTGTGGCATGAAGATCCGAGTCTTTTCGGCGGTTGGCAATGGCCTGTTGGCATTCATCTGGGTCAGTGGCTGCCCGACGCGTATGACGCGCTTGGAGATCGAACCAAGATTCGGCTGAACTGGAAGGGAAACACCACGCTCTGGATCGGTGAAGAACCCTTTGTTGTCACCGCACCCAAGAACACTCGAGTCTATCCTGTTGCCGCCAGAGCAACGACCGTCAGAATTCCGTCAACCGAAGGCTTTCTTGTTGTCGAAGCAGAACAAGCCGTGGCCAGGGATTCCGAGTGGAAAGTCGTTGCCGGCACAGGTCTGTCATCGGGCAGAGCGGTGTCCAACCAGGCAGTCGCCGAGCAGTACGAAGACGCTGCAGCATTGGAGATTCCCTTTAACCTGGAGCGAACAGGAAACTATGAGGTCTGCTTTGCAGGCACACCCTTGTCCCGCGTGCCGTGGGAATGCTCCGCTTTCGAATGGCAGATCGATGGAGAGAAACCCAGTCCGGTCATGGTTCCGGGGATCGAACGTCGGGTCTACGCTGAAGGCAAAGCGGCACTCACACCGCTGGGTTCCCTGTCGTTGGGGTCAGGGCAACACGTGTTTCGGATCTCTTTGATCCAGTCACCAACCAGCGGTTCGCCCACGCATGATATTCTCATAGACTGCCTGATTCTGAGGCCGCTTCCTTGATCGTCTGGAAATCCGAGTCGCATGCGATGACAAAAGCATCAGACTTGCTTTTTGTGGGAACAACCGGCTGTTTTCACAATCACTGGAAAGGTTCCTTCTATCCGAAAGACGCCACAGGTGTTGATCTTTTGCGCTGCTATTGCCAACACTTCCGAACCTTGGTCATGCCGGAATCTTTCTATCATCTTCCCCAAGAGGCCACGCTCAAAAAATGGCTTGAGGCCACCGATGAGGGATTTCTCTTTTCCATGCAAGCCAACAGACTCATCACACACTCCAGAAAACTTCGGGATGTGGATGGACTTCTTCACGCATTCCTTGATCGAATCTCGACAATGGGCAGTCAGCTCGCCCCAACCCTGTTTCAACTGCCTCACTCGATGGAGAAAGATACCGCGCTCTTGCGGGACTTCCTGGCGTTGCTTCCCGGAGACAGGGAATCCGTCATGGAATTCAGACACGCCAGTTGGTTTGATGATGAAGTTCTCATGTGCCTTCGTGAGCATCGAGTTGGCTACTGTATCGTCAGTGCGCCAAGATTGCCAGTGCGCATTGAAGTAACCGCACCCTTCGCGTACATCCGACTTCACGGCAAGCGCCGTTGGTTCACAGACAACTACACCGACGAGGACTTGGAGTGGTGGGCGAGGGAAGTCCGGCACATACTCGATCAAGGGACAAGAGTTTTCGCATACTTCGCCAACGATGAAGATGCCGCCGCGGTGTTCAACGCCAAGAAATTCGAGCAGCTGTTGTCGCCGTAAGGAAGATCCCCCGAACAAACGGTGTGATTCTCAGCCCTGACGTGCCGAGATGGAAACAGGCTCGTTCACAAACCGGATGATCCGTTCTGCTATTGACTGGGTATCCAACTGAAGCAGTTTCAAGAGTTGATCCCTGGTGCCGTGTTCAACAAAACAGTCTGGTATTCCAAGTCGCAACACAGGTGTATCAGCGATCCCACGCTGCTCCAAGGTCTCCAGGAGTACAGAGCCAAAACCACCCGCAAGCGCATGTTCCTCAAACGTCACAATTCGGAACCCCTTTCGGGCTTGGCGACAGATGAGCTCGTCATCAACCGGCTTCAGATAGCGCGGGTTGACCACCACTGGACGAACTCCTGCTTTCTCCAAAATGGGAAGCGCGTCAAGCACCCGGTAAACCAAGGGGCCTACCGCCCAAATCGCCACATCTTTTCCATCACGAACAACAAGGGCTTTGCCCTCCTGCAGTGGTTGGTGATGCAGCTGGGACTCAGTCACTTGCTCGACATAGTCCCGCGGGTACCGGATGGCAACAGGACTGTTAATCGAGAGCGAGTGGGAAAGCATCATCTCCAACTCGACCTCATCCATTGGTGCCATCACGGTCAAATTGGGAAGCACCCGCAGATAGCTGATGTCGAAAACCCCTTGATGTGTCGCCCCATCAGGGCCAACCAGTCCCGCACGGTCTATCGCAAACACGACGGGCTGATTCTGAAGGCAGACGTCATGGAAAACTTGATCGTACGCTCGCTGAAGAAACGTCGAATAAATCGCCAGAATCGGCTTCATGCCTCCACGCGCCAGACCACCGGCAAGCGTTGTAGCATGTTGCTCGGCGATTCCAACATCGAAGAAGCGGTCGGGAAACTGCTGAGCATATTCGACCAGACCACTGCCAACGGTCATCGCCGGCGTGATCACCACAACGCGGCGATCTGTAGCTGCCAGTCTTGTGACAACGCGACCAAAGACATCCGTGTAGGTATCCTTGGATGACTTCTTCGGTTCACCCGAAACCTTATCGAATGGGCCGGTGCCGTGAAAGTGCGTTGGATGCTCTTCGGCAGGCACATAGCCTTTCCCCTTTCGGGTGATAACGTGAAGAAGAACAGGCCCACCAATTCTCTGAAGATTGCTGAATGTTTCGACGAGCAAAGGCATGTTGTGGCCATCTATCGGGCCGAAATAACGAAAGCCAAGTTCCTCAAAAAGCACCCCGGGAACAATGAAACCTTTGAGGCTTTCCTCCATCCGATTCAGAAGTCGTTTCAGCTTCGGACCGATCCTTGGAAGCCGATTCACAAAGTCCTCAATGTCCACCTTTGCCTGGTTGTAGAACTGACCCGTGATGATGCGGCTGAGGTACTTCGACATACCCCCAACGTTGGGGGAGATGGACATCTCGTTGTCATTGAGGATCACGATTAAGTCCATGTTTAGACTGCCCGCGTGATTCAGTGCCTCAAATGCCATACCCCCCGTCAAGGCACCGTCCCCGATGACCGCAATGACCTTGTGTTTTTCCTCACGGAAGTCTCGAGCCGCAGCCAGACCGACCGCCACGGAAATGGAAGTGCTGCTGTGACCCGCTCCGAAGATGTCATGCGGATTCTCTTCGATACGGGGAAAGCCACTGATTCCTTTGAATTGGCGAAGTGTGTGGAATTGATCCCGCCGACCCGTCAGGATCTTGTGCGCATACGACTGATGACCCACGTCCCAGATAATCTTGTCGCGCGGACTGTCGAATACGCGGTGAAGGGCAAGTGTCAGTTCGACAGCACCCAGACTCGGAGCCAGGTGCCCCCCCGTGCGGGACACCGTCGTCACGATCAGATCCCGAATCTCTTCTGCAAGCACATCCAGATCACTGTTCGAGAGATCCTTGATATCTCCCGGTGCGTCGATCTTGTCCAGTATCTTTGCCATTCACCTATCCAAAAGAAACTCTGAAACCCTTGATCCGGGTCGTGCCAGTACGTTTGAGGGCTCGCCTTCGGTTCGCACTCCCCATCAGGAAGGCTCCTCAGGTTTTCGCATGGCGGCAATCTTAATGGGCAGGCCAAAGAGATTGATAAACCCTTCGGCATCCGCATGACTGTAGAGTTGGCCGCTGTCTCCAAACGTGGCAATGCGCGTATCATAAAGTGAGTAGGGAGATTCGCGTCCCAAGACAGTACAGTTGCCTTTGTAGAGCTCCATGCGGACTGTTCCTGTCACCCGCTTCTCCGTGGCACCAAAGAAGGCGTCCAGAGACTCACGGAGCGGTGTAAACCACTGGCCGTTGTAGACCAACTCCGCATATCGCTGTGCTGCCTGCTGTCGGTAGTGAAGCGTGTCTTTGTCTACAACCAGCGACAGAAGCTGCCGGTGCGCCGCATACAAGACCGTTCCACCCGGCGTCTCGTAAACACCACGGGACTTCATTCCGACAAGCCTGTTCTCAACAATATCCACCCTGCCAACGCCGTTGCTGCCAGCAATCTCGTTCAGCAGCGTGACCAATTCGACGGCACCGTAGGTCTTGCCATTGACACGGACGGGAATCCCATTCTCGAAATCAATATCCAGCTTCGTCGGCTGATCGGGAGCTTTGCGCGGATCTGTTGTCAGAACAAACATGTCTTCCGGTGGTTCATTCCAAGGGTCTTCCAGCACGCCCCCTTCAAATGACAGATGCCACAGGTTGCGATCCATGCTGTAAGGCTTGCGAACCGTCACCGGCACGGGAATACCTCGTTTGCTGGCGTATTCCATGCAGTCTTCGCGGGACTTAAGATCCCATTCCCGCCAAGGGGCGATAACCTTCAGGTGGGGTGCAAGCGCCTTGGCAGTCAACTCAAAACGCACCTGATCGTTGCCTTTGCCGGTGGCACCATGCGCAATGGCATCGGCACCTTCCTCAAGCGCGACGGCGACCTGGTGCTTGGCAATAATCGGTCGGGCAATGGAAGTACCGAGCAGATACTGACCTTCGTAAAGCGCCCCGGCCTGCATCATCGGAAAGCAGAATTCACGGATGAACTCATCCCGCAAGTCCTTGATGATGACCTTGCTGGCACCGGTCTTGATTCCCTTTTCCTCGAGCGGCGCCAGTTCTTCTCCCTGACCAACGTCCGCAGCGTACGCAATGACTTCACAGCCATAGTTCTCGCGCAGCCAAGGGATGATGACTGAAGTATCCAGTCCACCCGAATAGGCCAAAACAACCTTCTTCACAGGAGTCCTTTTCATGCTCTTTCTCCGCATTTCGTCAAAATGACCAAAAAATGATGTATATCAAATCTGTCGGAGGAAAGCAACCCGAGCTGAGTACTGCCAAACGGAACACCCATAATCCGCGCCTTGACTTTCTGCTCTTGTTCTGATTACGATTGCAGCAGTGTTCAAAGGAGAAGGGCAAGAGGCAAGATGACTGTTGACTTACGACATGCTGACAAAAAGGAAAGACCGTGGGGCGCTTACTTTGGTGCTGCTGTCGCGTTTCTGATTCTCACTTGGGCCGTCTGTGCCATCCTTCTGCCGATTGTTGATCCTGTTGAGGCTCGTGACAAACTCGGCATTGACCGTGTGCGAATCATGCTTCAGGAAGAGCATTCGGGAGCCCGACCTGTCAAACCTGCTCCAGACCCAACAATGCAAAGTGAAGGAACCCCATGAACGGGGTATCACCTGACCAGAATCTGCCCACTGCTGCCGGGCCCGCAGAGGTCAGCGGTTCTCATCTGAAAGCGGAAGACTCGTTGTGCCAAAAGCAGACAGAGCGTGAACAGAGACGAGCGACGCATGGCCTTGATGCAATCATTGTGTTCCTGGTTCCGCTCATGCTTGCCGTGGCTTTCTTCCTCAAGGCGTGTTTTCCATTGGAGAGCTGCAATGATGTCTGGTGGCATCTAAAAACCGGAAAGTTCCTGCTCGAATACTGGGATCAGCACGGCTTTGGGTTTCCCGAAAATGACGTGTTCTCGGTGTCAGGCGAGACTCTGCCTTGGGCAAACCATGAATGGCTCGCCGATGTGTTGATCTTTCTCGGCTATGATCAGTTTGGTGCCATGGGTGTCGTTGCTCTGAAAGCCTTGACGATCACCCTGACCTATCTTCTGCTGTACTGGCTGCTTCTGAGAGTGATCAGACCTTCGGACCCTGCAAAGACAGAAACCACATCGCCGGCGACACACTCCGCGTTGGCTGGTGTCGGCTGCATCCTGGCGTTTATGACTTCCCAGTACACGATGTATCTTCGTCCACCGGTTCTGACGTATCTGTTTCTGGTCATCCAACTGCATCTGATGTGGAATCTTCGAACCGGACAGCAACCGATATCGAAGCGCCTGAGTTTCTGGGCGATGCCAGTCATGATGGTGCCGTGGGTGAATCTGCACGGTGGAGCGATTCTCGGAATTGTGCTACCCGGACTCTGTGCAATGGGGATCGCCTTGGATGGTATTTGGAACCGAGTTCGCGAGAGCAGACCCCTCCCATTTTCGGAGTTCGGCAGTTGGGCTCTGCTTACCGGCCTGATGTTCCTGGCGTCTCTGTGCAACCCGTTTGGCTATGACATTCTGATGTTGACCGCCAAGATTATGAGAAGCCCTCGCCTGATTCAGTTAATCAGTGAACTTCAGTCTCCCAACTTCCATTTCACCAGAGACTATGAAGTGCTCATAGTGCTTCTGATTGGGCTTGGAGTATTGGGACGACGGTTGCGTTTCGTTGACTTGATGCCAGTGGTCTTTTTCCTGCATCAGTCGCTCAATCATGTTCGGCATCTTCCGATTTTCGCGATTGTGGTATCACCGATTCTATTGGAGCATTCCGGCGCTTGGCTGAACGGCGAAGGGATCAAGATGCGGAAAGTCACAGAGACCTTGCTGACGCTTGTCTTTGTGCTGCTCAGTGTTCGGGCGATTCGGGAGGGATATCGCGACGAGTGGGTAAGGTTCGTCAAGTATGAAGGGTTTGTCGAGGCGGCTTTTCCTGTTCAGGCGGTGAACTATATCGAGTTCTACAAGCCCGATCCTCCCATGTTCAGCCCGATCAACTTCGGGGGATACCTGATCTGGCGTTTGTCACCCGAGCAGTACAAGGTCTTTACCGACAGCCGTTTTGATATCCACGGCACCCAGGCTGCCATGGAAGTGCTTGGAGTCGAAGACGTCGATCGGCGTCCCGCGGTCGAGGCCGCTTGGCATCGAGGTTTGGACGAGGAAGTGCCCGAGGAGTATCGCGACACACCCTTCTGGCAATACGTTCTGGACAAGCACGGCATCAACTTCCTCATCACAGCATCCGACTCCCGACTCGCTCTGTATCTCGAAGCCGAGAACAGAGGTTGGATCGAGGTTTTTCGCGAGAAACAGAAGGTCCTTGATGGTCGTTTCTACACAGGTTATTCGGTGTATGTTCGGGACTGTCCGAAAAATGCAGCCCTGATTCAGGGTGCACGGAAGCATTGGTAGAAAGGCTCTGCCAGATGAAACTGTAAGGATTCAGAATGAGCCGTTTTCACTTTGATTGTCGTTTTTTTCGAAATGACCGTCCGTGCCTTCCCCACAAGGCGACGGGTGTGCGCTGTGAGAACTGTGTTTCGTACAGCCCTGTTGCAGAACGAATCCTCATCGTCAAACTCGCCGCGCGTGGCGATGTTCTTCGAACAACTTCCATTCTGGAGCCACTCAAGCGCCGATATCCGAAAGGTGAAATCACGTGGTTGGTTGATTCTGTGTCTTCGCCTCTGTTGGAGAACATCCCTGAGATTGATCGCATCTGGATCAAGGACATTGAATCCCTTGCCAAACTGCAGGTTGAGCAGTTCGACCTGGTCTGCAATCTGGATCTCTCTCCCGACAGTTGTGCTCTGGCATCCATTCCAAAGACACTTGAACGTCGAGGTTACATACTCAACTCACATGGAAGAGTAGCACCGGTTGACCCGGTTGCAGAACGACTGATGGCGTTGTCGCTTCGCGACGATCTCAAGAAAGCAAACACGGATACCTATCAGAAGATGATCCTCGAACTGCTGAATCTTCCTGATCCGCCTGGCAAGATTATCGTCAACTTGACCGATCGGGAGCGAGATTTTGCCCGCCAGTTTGCCGACCGCATCGGATTGTTGGCCGATCGTAAGCCCGTCTTTGGGATCAATGTCGGAGCAGGCGGACGTTGGCAGAACAAGACCTGGAAACGCGAGCACCTTTTGCGGTTTATTCAGGCACTGCACCAACGCTATCAGGCACCGATTCTGCTGCTTGGTGGCTCGGAAGAAGCACAACAGATCTCCTGGCTCAGAGAGCACGCTCGCGTTCCACTTTTTTCGTCTGGAACGGACAACACGCTACGCCAGTTCATGGCCATCATGAGCCTGTGCGATGCAGTTGTAACCGGTGATACGATGGCGTTGCACATTGCTTTGGGACTCGGCTGCAAAGCCGTTGCTTTTTTTGGGCCAACGTCTTCAGCTGAGATAGAGATGTACGAGCAAGGACTGAAACTTTCTGTCCCGATGGACTGCCTGTGTTGCTACCAGGAGCGGTGCAGCAAGCAGCCCGACTGCATGGATCTACTGACACCTGAAGAAGTGCTTTCAGCGGTTGGAAGGCTTCTCGGAGTTCAGGAAAGGGAACGAAGAGACCAATGAACAAAATCCATCACGATCTCGAACGCGCACAATTCGTCTTGAGAACAGAGGCGGCGGCAGTCTCTGCCATCGCAGACCGTCTCGACGACTCCTTTCTGAAGGCCATTGAACTGATCGAAAGCTGCAAAGGGCGAGTTGTCGTTGCCGGTGTCGGAAAGTCCGGTTTGGTCGGACGGAAAATTGCCGCGACACTTGCCAGCACGGGCACCCCTGCGCTGTTTCTGCATCCGGCGGAAGGGGCGCATGGCGACTTGGGTATGTTGGTCAATCAGGACGTTGTCATCCTCCTGTCAAATAGCGGTGAGACTCGGGAGATCATTGATCTTCTGCCTTGGATGAAACGCATAGGCGCTAGGATCATCTCAATGATCGGCAGGGCGAATTCCACCCTTGGCAAGTTCAGCGACGTGGTTCTGGACGTTTCGGTCGAGCGCGAAGCCTGTCCCCACAACCTGGCTCCCACGGCAAGCACCGCAGCGCAACTAGCACTTGGGGACGCTCTGGCGATTGTGCTGTTGCAGCGACGGAATTTCCAGCCTGAAGACTTTGCCGTGCTTCACCCTGGTGGATCGTTGGCAAGGCAACTGCTTCGAGTTGAAGATGTGATGCACTCGGGA
Organism: Candidatus Omnitrophota bacterium; assembly: GCA_029558215.1. Lineage (GTDB taxonomy): Bacteria > Hinthialibacterota > Hinthialibacteria > JAKQFZ01 > JAKQFZ01 > JAKQFZ01. The sequence continues at coordinate 9,683 of JAKQFZ010001003.1, read as the reverse complement.
GCAGAGAATCCCGTTGTTCAAGCCGGTGCCGGCATGGCAGATGCCATTGGGGAAATCAGTTCAAAGGCCATGGGCGCTGTCAGCGTGGTGGATGGCAAGGGAGTTCTCTTGGGGATCATCACGGACGGTGACTTACGCAGATCTCTCTCCAGGATGCCGGACATCCTCTCCAGAAAAGTGGAAGAGGTCATGACTCAAAACCCGATCACCATCTCAGTTGGTAAGATGGCCGCAGAAGCCATTGCGATCATGGAGAATCGTCCCAGCCAGATTGCTGTGCTGCCTGTCGTGGATGAAAACAAACACGCCGTTGGAATGGTTCGTCTGCACGATCTCGTCCGCGCCGGACTGTAGGGTTCCTCCGGACAGGCCAGCGCTCGCGCGCGCGTGGGCTATGCCCACTCTCTCGGACGCTTACTCAATAGATGCCACACTTTTCTCGACTCTGTGTCACGAAGAACTATTTCCGTGGCTTCGGCAAAACAAGAAGAAGCAGCCCACGTTTGTCGAAGGCTGCTTCGAGGAGAATACGGATACTCTGTACCTGGCAGACGGCCAGGGAGCGCATCAGTCTCGTTCGTGTCTATCGCACTTGTATTGTTTCTGAGCCAGAGAAAGCACTCCCGTCGAGATAAAGGCCTGTGAGCGTCAAAAACGCGGAAGGCGGTTCGACGATCGCTTCCACCAAGGATTCCTTAAACTTGGCAACCAACTGTCCACGTGAGTCGGCAAAAGTGGAGCTGGCCGCGATGCCATTGAGGAAAACGCTGCCCTTAAGCACGCTCCGATAGGGGATGGCCGTGTGAACAGTCACTTCGCCGCTCTGAACCGTGTCCAGAATTAGCAGTTGCGGTGCCACGGCGACCCCGATGGGATCTTCCGTCCGGCTGTTCGAGAGTGCCTGCTGCGAAAACAGCAATCCGCCGAGAATCAGAACGCCAAGAAAACCTACGCATACCTTCTTCATCTTACCCTCCTGTGTCATGCCATGTAATCCTCTGCCTCGTGAAGCGTCAAGAGGCTCCGACAAAGATTGTCACACTCTACTTAACCTTAACGTCATTTCACAAGAGGCGTGTTCAGTATTTCAGAGAAATATCGCACGAAATGCAAACTGCCTCATGAGACTTCCGACTGAAGACCCGTGGGAACATACGTTGACACGACAGGGTGGACATTGGTCTTTTCTGTTGACATGCAGTGCTTCAGAAGAGTAGTTTTTGTCTATCTAGAAGGCTGTTCCATCCAGCAGGGCAATCGGATTTGATGAAAGGAGTATCAGGAATGAAATCATTGTCTTTTTTGGCAGTCGCTTTGGTGCTGATCGCCTCCCCGGCAATGGGAGAGACAATCTTCTATCTGAACTTTGACGAGGCCGCGGATGTGATCGCGGCAAGCGGAACGATTTATGTTCCAGGCAGTACGGAGATCGTGAATCCGGCGGCGGCAGGACTTGGTTCGGCAACAATCTTCTTTGTTGACAGCGGCGCCCCCGACGATGTCAATGAGATCGCTGCAGATGGTGCATCCATTGGAACGCCGACCGGTGTTACCGGGCATGCGCAAGGTGGAAAAGCTCTTTTGACAGACTCCGGTGGTTGTGACGAGGGTCTTCGAATTCAGGTGGACAACACGATGCTGAACCAGAGTTTCACCATGGAAGCCATCTGGTTCACCAAGAACGTGGCTGGCACCGGGAACAATTCGGGTATCCAGACGATCATGGGAGATAACTGGCCTCAGTTAAACATACTGTATGAGCCAGATCCACTTCGGAGTCAGTTCCAATTCAACTGTCGAAATGCGGGTCAGAGTGAGTACTATGGTGATCAGTCTGCAGGCTTTTCCCTTTACGGCGAGAGTGTGAACGCCAGCAATGTCTGGACTCACGATGCGATGGTGTTCGAGTACAACGCGGCGGACAAGTCCAAGTGCAAGCTCAGCGCGTACCGCAATGGACTCCTGGTGGGTCAGAAGATTTATGACGCATCGACAGCGGGTGAAGAAGTAGGTCTTTTCGGAAAGACTGTCCTCAACGGAAACAGCCTGACTATCGGCATGATCAACTCATTCGAGTACCGCATCAACGATCACCGCCGAGGCCTGAATGGCGGCGTTGATGCAATCGCCATCTCCAACGAAGCATTGGTTCCCGCCAACTTCGTTCTGCCTTTTGAATCACCCGCGGTTCCAGAAGTGCGCACAGGAAACCACGCAGTCAAGATCAACAACAACAATCTGGTCTGGACGGGCGACATGGGGCTCGACATTGACAGCAATCGAATTCCCGTCGTCGCAGGCCATCAAGTGCAGTTGGTATTCTGGGCGCGCAACGGCCATCCGGAGACAAGCAGTACCTACAGCCGCGTTTCCTACGGCCGCTTCTCAAGCACGGGCTTTATGGGTGACACCAACTACTTCGCCAACCAGCATGTACCTTCCTTCTGGGTACAGAAGAAATCAACCGTCCTGACGCTTGCCGCAAACACGGCGTTCTTGAATGTAGCGTTCCGGCCCGGGGCAGACAGTTCCATCGTCATTGATGATGTGCAACTCATTGATATCACCGCCGGCAACGTTGATTTGATGCAGAATGGCGGAATGGAGTCCTGGACAAGTCAGGGTGGAACTCTCGTTCCTTATCTCTGGCGTTTCTTCGCCGTGAGTGGCGCTGTTGGAACAGTCGAGATGGTGGGTGATCTGCCCACGCCCTCGACGAGTATCATGCCTCTCCTTTGGGAAGGCTTCTGAGCAGGTCTGCACCCGTCGCGGACAGGTGGGCTGTGCCCACTCGTGTGTGAGTTAAAAGCAACCACCCTCTTCCCGAGGGTGGTTGCTTTTTTTCCTGCAGCGAGAGACTAGAGGTTCGTGTCTACGATATGATTGGGCTTCTCGGGTGTGTTCTCCTGGAGTCCGTCGAGTTTCTTTTCTACCAACAGCAGAGGATCAGAATAGGTTCGCTTGAGAATCCACCCTTTGAGCCACTCCTCAGAGATCACACCGTTCTCAGCCGCGGCCAGACGCTCCACTTCCGCTTCGAGCAGGGCGATCATCGCGCGCGCGTCGGCGATCATCGTGCGCAATTCCACAACGTCACTACGACCTGCAATACATTCCTCAGCCACTTTCTGTATAGCAGTGATTCGAGAGCGAGTCGGTGCCAACTGCAGCAGGAAATCCATCCCCATCGCCAGTTTTGAAACACGGTAGGAATGGATCGGATTCGGTTCCGCCAACTGTTCTGCCCGCTTGATCATCGTCCGCATCTCTCGAAAGAAGTCCATGTCGCCCGCGTCCGCTTCTCCGCGGGAAGCACGATACGAACGTTCCAGATTTCGATTGTCGCCGAGCATCAGGAAATACTGCGCAAGAACACGTCCGGCCTCAGCACCGTAGTAATGAATGGCGTAGTCTCGAATTTCTGAGACTGGATCTCGATCGGGACAATAGTAGGGATACAGTCCGCCCATTCGGACGTTGAAGGAGTTGTTCCACCAGAATCCGAAAGGATACTCCAGAACAAATGCACCTGTGATCCCCTGCTCGATATAGAACTCCGTGTCTGCTTTCAGCGCATGCAGAAACGGAGGCCCGAAAAACGGCTGATGGGAATTGGCCGCGTAGTAGGAACAGACTTGAAACCGCTTGAAGTAGGACGCCCACACCAGAAGATTCTGCCGCCGCGGATAGTCTGCGTCGCTGTAACTGCATTTGTGGTTCCGACCCCAGTGCGCATAGATGCCCTGCCACTTGCCATTTGGAACAGAACGTTCAGGGGGCAGCTCGATAGGACAGTAACCAGGCACCGTCGTCAGGATGACATCTGGATTGACCTTCTCCAGTCTTTCGGACAGCTCGTTGAACAGTTCTACCGTCTGATCGGTTGCATGACGTTGCTGACACAGCAGGCACTCACAGGGACGTCCCCCATCGGCTGGAATCAGATCCAACTGCCTGATCTCAGGGTTCTTTCTGACGAAATCCACGACATTGGCCATGAAGGTCTCATTGGCTTCTTTGTTGCTTGTGCAGTAGTTGGTTGCAGGCCATGGACCGCCATGCGGTTGCCTCTGAGCATTCTTCAAACCAAACCAGTCGGGGTGCTCATCAAAATAGTCCTGTGTTTTCAGGAAATACGGCATGGAGTGCCCAGGGCCGTCCAGTTGCAGCCCCCGCTTCTGCATCTGTACGAAGATGCCGCTGAAGTGCATCAGATTCAGATGCTCGTCTATCTTCTCCCAGACACACTGCCAGCTGACTCCGTTGTAACGGTTCTTGGCAGCCCAGTCCAACTGAGCAACGACTCGTTCGGGAACGATGGTGAACGCCAGACTGCTCATCCAGTAGTAGCGATCTTCGATCCGAGCGGACTCAGACCACTCTCCCATGGAGAGAGCGAGACTGGCGCTCTTGGGAACGACCTCAGGATCTTTGGGATCAAGCTGTGGGTGATACCAACGACACCCAAGCCGTTCGAGCAGATCATAGACACCATAGAGCACACCACGAGGATTGTCCCCCGCAATGACGATGGTTTCGGGAGAGACGGAAATCGTGTAACCGTCAAATCCAAGTTTCGGCTTCGGAAGGCTCTTCTGATCCAAATCGGAACGAACACCGACAATGATGAGCTTTGTGTTTCTGCGTCTGTCAGATCTTTGGAGAGTCGCTCCAGAGATCATGTTGACATAGTGGATGAGTTCATCCGCCGCAAAACGTTCGACTTGTCCGGCAGACCGTGGAACAAAGAGTCTCCAGCTGGTCATTCCATCCTTGACAACGGATACGGTTGTTGATGACATGCAAGTTGCCTCCAGTCGTTGTGTCAAGTCCTGGTTCAGCGCATTGTATGGATGTCTCTATCTGAATTCCCAGATTCGAAATCCAAAGTCACACTCAAAGAGACTGCGGCTCACAAACCTTGCATGAATGCCGCACGACACAGCATCATTGAGTAGAGGCCACCCCGTGGTGCATACGATCTCATCGTGCTCATCCAGAACTCAAAGCACATACGAGACATGTTACACTGGACAGAGCCGTCTACTCCCCAGCGGCTCTTGGAACTCGACGCACCTCTTCATTGTCTGTGCCAAGCCGTTCTTCAGCTGCCCGAATGATGGCATAGAGCATTTCCGAATAGGACGTGCCCATGTGTGCCGACATCTTGGCAAGATGCCCGTCCCAGCACCAACCCGGATTCGGATTGACCTCAAGGAGTTTGGGATTGCCGTCTTCATCCAAACGCCAGTCGAGTCGAACGTAGTCCCGACATTCCAGACGCTCGGAAAGCTCCACGCACCACTTGATGACATCCTTTTCCGTTTCAACAGGAAGATTGCTTGGAATAGAACGAATCTTCCAGTAAGGGGAATCGGGACACCATTTTGCCTCATATCCGCAAATCTTGGGAAGATCATCAGGGACTTCGGAGTAGTCTTCCTCGGTAATCGGCAGCACAATATATGAGTTTGGTGGTGTTCCAATGATACCGACGCTGATGTCTTTGCCCGTCAGGAATTCCTCAACCAGCAACGGCCGCTCGTATCCAAACTTCTGGCGGATTTCCAGAATCGCGTTGAGCAGTTCTTCCGCGGATGTTGCCACACTGCGGGCAGTGATGCCAAAGCTGGAATCACCCAAGTCCGGCTTGACAATCACCGGAAAATCGAAGGACAACTCAAAAGTCAGGTCCTCTGGTTTGACAAATAAAGCTTTTGGTACAGGAATTCCCATCTCCTGGGCAATTCCTCGAACCAGAGACTTGTCGTAACAGAACGCCAGGCATTGGGGTCCACCTCCCGTGTACGGAATTCCGAGGGACTCCAAGAGCGCCGGCACGTGCAGTTCCTTGCGCGGATCATTGAGATAGCCTTCGTCGCAGAGGTTCATCACCAAATCCACCTTCCCGGCATATTTCATCAAGTCCTGGATCAGGGTGTCGTGATTGCTGAGATAGGTGAAACGGTAACCCTTCAGTTCCCGAAGCGCCGATTTCATCTGGTCAATGGTGTAAAAATCGTCGTCGTCGAAAATCCCCTTGGGCTTCAGTGGATCCTGTTTGTTGGGATCTCCGAGCAGCACGACAATATGCTTTTCGTCTTGTTTCTGTTTGCGGGGCGTCCATTCTTTTCGGACCTTCGATGTGACGATGATGCGTCGTTCCATCATACCCAAATCCTGGGCACGCTGGGACTGTGTGAGCAGTCTTTCCGGAAAGGCCACCTCGCCAAAACCCGCCTGAACCAAGAGCCTGCCAATGCTCTCCTTTGAATAGAGACGTTCGGCATAGAACTGATCCGCCACCACGCCTTTCTCCACATGGGTGATGACTTCACGAGAGACCAGCCGGTCGCCGTCCAGTGAAAGAGACCGTTCGCGGCAGACGAAGAACTTGCTGTCAATCCATTCCCATGAGCGCTTTTGGTAATTCTCCCGAAGATATTCCCCATCGGTGATGTCTATGAGCAGCTTTCCCCAAGGCTTCAGAACGCGCTTGATCTCCTTGAGTACCCGAAGATCATCCTGAAGCGTCTCAAAATAGCCGAAACTGTTTCCCAGAACCAAGACCGCATCAAAGGAGTCTGGCGGATAGGGCAGTTTGCGGGCATCACCCTCTCGAAAACGAGCAACGACACCTTCCGCCTTGGCCTGTTCTTTGGCCTTCTGGATGAGATAGTGTGAACGATCCATGCCCTCAACGTGTCGGAAACCGCGCCGTGCCAACTCAAGCGTGTGTCGTCCCTGACCGCAGCACAGATCGAGGATTCTGTGCTCAGGAAGAAGCTCAAGAGAGTTCGCGATCAGGCTTATCTCCGAGCGGGTAATCTCCAGATCATCCACAACGTCCGCATCGGTTTTGAGATAAAGGGAGTTGAAAATTCGACACCACCAGTCGGATGGCACATGCTCTTCCAAGTTGAATACCGGACCCAAGGTACGTCGGCGGGGCTTCAAATCCTTGGGTTTCTGAGGCGGGTGCCCATTCTTATGTTTGTTGTGGGGCTTACTTGGGGGCTTTTTGTCACTGCTCATCAACTACTCTCCTTGGTTCTTGGGCATTGCCCTTCTCTTGCCTGGGTGTCCTTGTCGGATCCGGAAGCCTGCTCTCTGCGGCGCACCGAGATGCCAACCTCACGAGTCTGGGAAACCACATCGTCCAAGGCGAAACCCAGTATTCTGATCTTGGAAATTTATTGTTCTACTACGCTTGCGTGAGAGAGAAGTCAAGAGACATTTCACGAGATTTTTGGGACTTGCACCACAGTGGGGAAACACCGAGACAAGAACAACAATCCGGCACCTAGTCCGAGGTATGAGATGCCCGTTTTGTTGCGAGGATGCGACGCACCTCTCGAGCCAAGTCGGGAAGGACGACTGGCTTTTCCATGAACTGACTGATTCCTCTGCTTCTGGCTTCTTCCCGAGAGAGCGTCTCTCCAAACCCCGTGCAAAGGACAATGGGGATGTCCTTTCGAATACCGCTCAGCGCGGTGGCCAACTCAATGCCCGTCATCGCAGGCATGGTCTGATCGGTCATGACGAGGTCGAACTCTTCCGGTGTTTCTCTGAAAATCCTCAGTGCCTCAACGGGACTGATACACGTGGTCACCTGATAGCCAATTCGTTCCAGAAATTCCTTGCTGACCTCAAGAATGGACTCTTCGTCATCCACAAAGAGCAGACGACCTGTCCCCCCCAGGATTCTTTCTTCCTGGCATACATCCTTCTCCCTTTTGGGCTGTGCGCAAACGGGAAGGAAAACTTCGAATCGGGAACCTGCCCCTAGCTCGCTCTGAACGACAATCGCTCCGTCAAGGCTCTTAACGATACCATAGACAACCGCCAAACCAAGTCCGCGAGTTCCTTCCCCCTTGGGCTTCGTTGTGAAGTAAGGTTCGAACAGGTGCTGTCGTGTTTCCTCATCTATCCCACGGCCGGTATCTGAAACCACAAAACGGACATAGCGGCCGGCTTTCAGATCCTGAAACGACGCGGATTTGTCCGGCGTGACCTCGATCTCACCTAGTTCGATCCGCAAGACACACTTCTCCTGCTTTTCCGCTGGAGTCTGCGCCGTGTCCTTCATCGCATCGAGTGCGTTGTCGCAGAGATTCATCACCACTTCACGAATCGGAGCCTCATTGGCCAAGACCAAACCACATTGGGAGTCCATCACCGCAGCGATCTCAACGTTGGAGGGGACGGCGTCGAGCAGCGCAACAAGACACTCATCCACAACGGGCTGAATGGCCATCGGCTGCAGTTCAAAGACAGCCTTCCCGCTGAACTCCTGAAATTGACGAACCAGCGCTTGAGCGCGCTTGCCAGCATCGAGGACATGATCAAGATAGGCTCGTACAGGGGAATCCTGTGGCAGATCATACCAGGCCAGTTGGGAATAGCCGAGAATGGGACTGAGAATGTTGTTGAAATCATGGGCGATGCAACTCACCAAGGTCTGCATGACCTCGATTGGATCTGCCGACTTCTCGTTCTTCATCGCCAACACCTTTCCACCAACTGCTGCTATCGCTCCGCCAAGTTCGCCCATTTTCAACTTCGATTCACAGTCTATCAATTTCGTTCAGACAAAACAACAGCACAGGACGATTTCAGACTGTGTCTTGACACGACTCAGCCAAACAGGGTAAGCATAGAGGGCTGCCTTGGGTGAGACGGTCTGTCTCGATCTCGCCGGGAGCGGGTTTCAGGCAGTTCTACTCGGCAGAACGGGTGCCAAGAGCACAGGCGTGAGTGCCCGTCTTGTTTGCATCATGACACAGGGGAGGTCTTCTGATGGAGAGTTCAGTCGGAGTCGCCGTTGTCGGGCTTGGCTTCATGGGCAAGAAGCATCTGGGCGTTTATTTTGGGAACCCTCGTGCAAAGGTGGTCGCTGTCTGCGATTCGGATCCTGAGAAACTCCACGGAGACTGGTCACGGTGCATAGGCAATATCGAAGACCACTCTGAATCGGTTATCGATCTGAGCGATGTCGCCAAGTATACCAACTATGATTCATTGCTGAAAGATCCCAACGTGCAGGTTGTGGACATCACTTTGCCGAGTCATCTGCACACCGATTTTGTTACCAGAGCGCTGGACGCAAAGAAGAACGTCCTTTGCGAGAAGCCCATGGCACTGACGCTGAAGGAATGCGATGCCATGATCGCCGCCGCCAAAGCCAACAGAAGGCGTCTCATGGTCGCCCACTGCATTCGTTTTTGGCCGGAGTTTGTCGTGGCTCGAAATCTGATTCGTGAAGGGAAGTTCGGCAGGGTGTGTGCCGCGCACTTCCGACGCTACACCGGTCTGCCGGAATGGAGTTGGAAGAGTTGGCTCTTGGATTCGAGGGCATCGGGTTCCGCTGTATTGGATCTGCACATTCATGATGTGGATTTCATCAACTCCATTTTCGGTCGTCCGCTTGCCGTCACAGCGCAAGGTGTTCCCACAGACAAACGACTGACAGGATTCAAGCGAATCTCGTGCCTCTACCAAGTCAAGTCTGGTGCTGTGGTCACTGCGGAGGCGGGTTGGGATCTACCCAGTATCGTCCCGTTTGAGATGTCTTTCACAATTGTCATGGAGCGTGTCGTACTGACGTATTCTTCCTCTCGGCAACCAACACTCATGGCTCATTACTATGACGACAATGAGGAACCCCTGCCACTTCCTGTGGC
>JAKQFZ010000993.1 GCA_029558215.1 Candidatus Omnitrophota bacterium | reverse complement strand
AGATAAAGACTGGTTCAGCCTGTCGGAGTGATCGAGTTGCCAAGTACAACCAGTTGATCCGTATTGAGGAATTGCTTGGAGACCAATCACAGTACCTTGGGCGCAATACCTTTGCCAGTGTGAGATGAATTTCTTAATCTGGAAGAAGTCTCAGACCCGTCTTCATGATGGCACAAGAGCGTCCAGTGTGAAGAGGCACAAACCGGACGCGTACCTCTTCTGGAGTCTTCTTGCTATTGGGACGCTTGGTTCATTGGTCATAGTGCATCGCTGGACTCAGGTGGAGAACAAGCAGGCAGTGATCAATGTCCAAAAGGATCAGATATCCCGATCCAAGGCCACCATAGACTCCTTGAGAAAGAGTGCGTCACGCCTTGAGGATTCCGGCATCGCTTGGGAGAAGTTGATCCGCGAGCAGATGGATTATGCACGACCGAACGAACTGATTTTTGAATTTGCCTCTCCGGGCAGACAAGGTCGGCAGCAGAATCAGTGAATTTGAGAAATGCTCTGTCGCAGTGTGACTTTTTGCAGGGCATAGATGAGAGCGAAATAAACCAAGGTCTCTCCGGAGTGAGAGAGCGAGGATTGTGCTAAGTGCGGAAGAAAAGAGAGCCAGAAGCATCGAAATGCCTTGACAATCGGAAGCCCGTCATGATAGGGCTATACGAAACCTGTCGCGGGGTGGAGCAGCGGTAGCTCGTCGGGCTCATAACCCGGAGGCCATGGGTTCAAATCCCATCCCCGCAACCAAGCCTCTTGGTCTTCTTCTGCATTGTATCATTCAATCCTTAGCAGTATTGATGTTCGAGCTTTTCTGTTTTGGTGAGTAGTTCAGGGTAGGCTTTCGGCTTAAGGAGGAGTGAATGACAAAAAAAGAAATTATTGATATGGTTGCAGAACGGACTGGCCAGAAGCACAGCCACACCAAAGCGGTTGTTGAGCAGGTGCTGGAAGTCTTTATTGACAAGCTTGCGGAAGAGGGACGTATTGAGATTAGGAACTTTGGTGTTTTTAAGGTTAAGAGAACGCCGGCGCGCATCGGGCGAAACCCGAAGACCCGCGAGGTTGCACCCGTACCCGCTCGAAACATCATCCAGTTCAAAGCGGGCAAGACAATGAAGGAAAGAGTGAACGTCCAGCAGGACGATGCCGAGTAAATGCAGGAGGACATCATGGAAAAGCCCATTCAACCCAACAAAGATGAGAATCCGAGGATCGGTGACGAGGTTCTGCGCTCTATCGCTCTGCTCTGTGCGTCTGAAATAGAGGGAGTCTCTTGCACGAGCGACAATCTGATGAAGAGCGTGACAAATCTTCTGCGTCCGGGTGCTCCACACAAGGGAGTCCGGGTCACACCAAACGAGGAAGACAACAGCCTCACGATCGATCTTTCCATTTCGGTCAGTCAAGGGAAATCCATTCCCTCCTTGGTCAAGGGACTTCAGAGTGCTGTCAAAGATGCCGTCGAGAAGATGACTAACTTCCGTGTGACCGCCGTCAACGTCAATGTCTCGGACATAGACTGGGAGACCGAGCAGCCGGCAGCCACAGAGCAAGGCAAGGAGGAGTAGTTCCGCAACCATGACAAACCAAGACAACGCCCTTCCGATGACCATAACGAAGAAGGAGATTATCAAAGAAGTCTCCGATAGAACCGGTATGGATCTGCACACAGTAAGAGATATGGTTCAGGCAATGTTCGACTGCATGTGTGAGGGACTCTCCAACGATCAGCATATCGAGATCAGAAACTTCGGGATTTTTAAGGTCAAGAAGACTCCCAAACGCAAGGCCCGTAACCCAAAGAACAAGACAGTGATCACAGTGCCCGGCAAGAGGCACATCCACTTCAAACCCGGTCGTCTGATGAAGCTTCGAATCAATGAGACGATAGGTGAGTCCTCGTCCTAGAGCCGATCAGGAGAGAGCGACACAATGTCCAGTGACGAACTCATTAAGAGAATACTCAAAGAGGTCGGCAAGATGCCTCCCTTGCCCGACGTCCTCACGAAGGTCATGCAGATGACCAAGGATCCGGACGTTTCTGCGTCCCAGATGAACAAGGTCATATCCATGGACCAGGCTTTGACTGCAAACATCCTGAAACTCTGCAATTCCGCCTATTATGGACTGCCCAGGGTTATCTCGTCAGTCACACAGGCCGTCATGTACCTCGGATTTCAAACGGTCAGGAACCTTGTCATGACCTGCACAATGCAGGACGTCTATGCCGGACAAATGCAAGGCTATGGATATCCAGAGGGTGGCCTTTGGAAGCATTCGGTCTCAGTAGCCATCGCATCGCAGATTCTCTGCAAGAAAATCCGTCCAGGTCTCAATGACACGGCCTTTACTGCCGGACTTCTTCACGACCTGGGAAAGACAATTCTCAACAAACACGTTGGCGGACGCTTTCAGGAAGTTGCCGCCGTCATGCAGCAAAAGAACGCGATGATGCATGAAGCCGAGGCGGAAGTCTTTGGATTTGACCATGCCATAATCGGTGCAAAGATCGCCGACCAGTGGAACTTCCCCCCGGAACTGGTCCAAGCAATTGGCTTCCATCACTTTCCAGACAGAGCAAAAGGGCGCCCTCTCTTAGCTGCTATCGTGAGCATGGGCGACATGATTGCTATCAGTCTGGGAACTGGGTCCAATCTGCAGGTGAACCAAAAGTTGGAGCCTTCTGCCTACACTCGCGAGGCCTTGGGGAGTTGCATTGACCGCATGGATAGCCTTCTGGAAGAGATCGACAAGGCGTTAAAAGACGCCTCCCTGTTCATCAACCCCAGCTGATACCTTGATTCACAGAGGTTCCTATCCCAAAACGTGAGAGGCACCGTTTGGGAGTGCTTCTCGAGTTTCTACTTCAAAACTCTGATCCGCGAGGGGAATTCGGGCATACCACGAACGCCTGGCTTGAGTCGAAAGAGTGCACCCGCTCCAATGCCTTCTGTTTCCTTCTTGTCTCCACCTGCAGTCGTCACATACAGAACGTCCAATTGGTCTCCACCGAAGATGACGCTCGAAACCTTCTTCGCAGGAAAGGTTATCCGAAGGACTTCAGCCCCGTTGGGGCTGTACCGAACAAGGCAGCCACCATCCCATCGGGCCGACCAGACATAGCCCTCAACGTCAACAGTCATCCCGTCCGGAACTCCCTCTCCTTCCGGAATCTTCACAAACACGCGCTGGTCGCTCAGACTGCCAGTCTCTTCGTCATAGCGGAATACATATATCTCGCGTGCACGTGAGTCCGTATAGTACATCATCTTCCGATCCGGCGAGAAGCCCATTCCGTTCGACGTGCCAATGCCCTCCAGCACCGTGTGCAGTGAACCATCACAATCCAAGCGGTACAGACGCCCCAGATGCGATGGGGAACTCATGGTTCCACAAAACACCCGCCCCTGCGGGTCCGCGATGACATCATTGAACCTTGAGTCGAGTTCATTGGGGATCTCACTGACTATGGGTGTCAGGAGTCCATCTCGCCAGAGTGCGATGGCACCTCTCGCCATAAACAACAACAAGCCGCCGTCAGCCTGGATAGTAAATCCACCAACGACCTCTCCCTCGAAACACTGCTCATGGTGAGCTGTCGCGGGAGCATATCGAAAGAGCCTCCCCCGAGGAATATCCGTCCAGTAGACACATCTCTCGGTTGGATGCCACATTGGGCCTTCCCCGGTTACACAAGCGTAATCAGCAACAATCTCAGGTGTCATGCAGATAGCCTCCATATACCTGGTGTCCGCATCATCCTTTGAAAGCTGGTTCATTCCTTGGCAGCCCCCAAGAATGAGACATACAGACAGGATTAGAGAACTTGATGGACACTTATTCATGCTTAGCATGTATCATCTCTCAAAATGAGTAGAGGAAACCTTAGGATGAACATTGTCTTCCACGGTCAGACCTTTCCTTGGACTATAGCAACCCCAGAAGTTTGGCCGCAGTGTTACCCATTATCATATCCCGAATCCCTTGCGACAACCCCAATGTGTCGAACAGCCGGAAGTAGTCCTCCATTGTTTCGGCAATCTCAGGAGCACTCACGTCTGTTCCAAAGATGATCTTCTCCCAAGGTCCTCTGCCGAACTCGTCGGTATACCGAATCGTCTGCCCTCCCCACCAGAGCCTCTCAGCAAGGAACTGGGGACTTCGATACTTCAACGTGGATCCTGAGAGATCAAAATACATGTTCGAATGCCACCGGCACATCATGCACGCTTCGTCGTGATCGGGATTCCCAAGATGTGCGACAAACATTGTCATCTTCTGAAATCTACGCGCAACTCGGTCCAGATAGATCACCTTCATCCGGCTGGAGTCAAGATCATAGTGAACCTGTTCTGGATACCGCGCGATGATACCTGTGTGGAATGTGGTGATCAGTCCAAGGTCTTCGCATCGTTCCCAGACCGGAAAGAAACTCTCGTCATTGTAGTTCAGAGTGGGGTTAATCAATTTGAGTCCTCTGAATCCATCGGCGTGAACACGTTCCACAACACTCGGATGCTCCACTCCCAGTTGAAAAGTGTAGAATGGGATAATCTTGTCCGGGTATTTCAGATGGGACTCCATAATCTCATCATTGGTTGCCCAACGTGTTCCAGGCTGCACTGAGAACAGCACGATTTTCGCGATGTTCAGATCCGCAACCGTCTGCATCAGTTCCTCAAGATAGCCTGCCTTGTTAAGAAGGTGGATGTGGGTATCAACTATCATTCTTTCTGCCCTGCCTCTGAGATCATTGCCGCTTTTGACAACGATACAATTCTACGGGAATTTGAGAATGATTCAAGAAAATCCCTGAACTTGAATGCTTGACGAGATGGAGAACGACTTGCTATGTTCACCGACGTTATGGGAACAATAGTAAAGACTCCGGAAATACTGAAAGACCTGCTCGTTCAACTGCGTGCAGAAGGAAAGAGAATCGTTTCTACCAATGGCTGCTTTGATCTTCTTCATCGTGGTCATGTGCATATCCTTCGGGAGGCAAAGCAGCAGGGTGATATCCTTATCGTGGGCTTGAACAGCGACGTCTCTGTCCGAAAGAATAAGGGCGGTTCTCGTCCAATTCTTCCAGAGCACGAGCGCGCCGAATTGCTCTGCTCCCTTGAGATGGTGGACTTTGTCTATCTGTTCGATGAGAAAGACTGTGTGGAGTTTGTCCGCCTTGTTGCCCCTGACGTGCACGCAAACGATGCATCCTATGGAGAAAACTGCATTGAAAGTGGTGCCGTGAAAGACTGTGGAGGGCGGCTGCATCTGGTCTCCAAGATCCAAGCACCCTCCACAACGAATATTATCAACAAAATCCAGACGCTTCCGGAATCGGCTTGAACTGACCGACCTGATTTCTCACAAAACCGTGACTCTCCGCCTCATATTCCGATGATGGCGGCGCGATCTCCGCCTGAAAACCCTCCCTCGAGATTTCTCTTCAACTCGACCCAGTTCGGAGAGTTCAGACGCGCGTCCTCTTGAGAGACGATGCGATCCTTGACCAGTTTGTAAAGTGCCTGGTTGAAACTCTGCATTCCCTCTTCACCGTTCTGAATGACCTGGTAGATAGCACTTGTCTTGGCTTCCTGGATCAGTTTCTTGATCGTCACGTTGTTGACCAGGATTTCCAACGCGGGAATCAGTCCCTTCTGGTCAGAACGTGGGATCAGACGCT
>JAKQFZ010001228.1 GCA_029558215.1 Candidatus Omnitrophota bacterium | reverse complement strand
GAACTTCCTCAATGCCAAGATGGAGGAAGGCAAGATATTTGAAACGCATCCTGAATGGTTTGGCATGAACGAAGAAGGTCTGAGGGAGGCGAAGCAGAACCGTGTTTTCTGCACATCCAACGATGGTGCGAGACGGTATGTTCTGGGCAAACTCTTGGAGTATCTGGAGGCGCATCCTGAGATAGAGATATTCGATTTCTGGCCTCCTGACGGTGCCAAGTGGTGTCAGTGCGCTCAGTGCATACGGCTTGGTGATCCGGTCGAGCGTCATGCGCTTATGGTTTCCCAGGCAAGTGGAGCCATTCGACGGTTGAAACGTTCAGTTAAATTGGAATGCATCGCCTATTCCAGCTATGTTGCCCCACCTGCTAAGCGCCCAGTTCGGAAGGACATTCTTGTTGACTTCTGTCCAATCAACCAGTGCTTTGAGCATCAGATTGATGATGCAACTTCGGAAAGAAATGCCGATTACGTGAATCATCTAAGAGAGTGGCGCAAGCGTTTCGCAGGTGATCTGAGCGTCTATTCGTATTACCGAAAGTATGCCTGGAACTCGCTTCCGATCCTGTTACCACACTATATGCAGCACGATCTCAAGTTCTACGCTGCTGAAGGAATCAATGGCATCTCGTCCTATGCGGAGCCAGGAGACTGGGCGACATACGAACTCAATCACTATATCTTGGGCGCATTGGCCTGGAATCCTGCTTCCGATATGGATTCTTTGGTAGAAGAGTTTGCGATCTGCCGCTTTGGAGAGTTTGCTGACCTTGGTTGTGAAGCGTACTCTCTTCTTGAGTCGCGTGCGCGGCGCTTCAGCAGCATTCCTTTTACTGCTGCCAAGAGTGCAGAGGAATACGACGGGGCGATCGCCGAGTTTCAGGGTCTCCTGCAAAGGGTGAAATGGGCTGAAGAGATTACCGATTCCTCAGCAGTGCTGCGTGTGCTCGGTAGATTGCGTTTCGGTTTGGAGTACCTCTTGTTGGACATTATGCTGACAAAGGCGAGGGTGATGGGTGAGGGTCAAACCTCTCGGTTGGCAATCTTGTCCGAGATGGACGATTTGTTGACCAAGGCATCCGATGAAGGTGTCTTCTTGACAGAGCGTTTGCGGTCTACAAGACTGGCCTCTCGTTACGGTCTGGGAGATGAGTAGGAGGAAGGCAATGCAGGGCTCAGGAAGAGTGATTCTTGCGGAAGGGGGAGCGTGTTCGGAATTGCGTTCCGAGGCTTTCGGGTTGATTATCTTTGGGGCTTCTGGGGACCTAACTCATCGAAAGCTCATTCCAGCACTGTTCAGTCTGTACCGGCGCAGGCTTCTGCATGATAGCTTCTTCGTTCTGGGCTGTGCGCGCTCTTTGATGAGCGATGAGGTATTTCGAACCAAGGTGAGGGAATCACTCACAAGTCTTCCTGATGGGGACTTCAGCTGTCTGGATGGATTTCTTGCCCGTCTCCACTATGTTGCTGGAGACTATACGGTTGCAGATCTGTATCCCCGGCTGAGAGTGGCGGTCGAAGGTCTTGAGCAGCGGTATGGTACCGAGAGCAACCGAATCGTATACTTGGCGACACCCCCCTCCCTGTTTTGTCCCATCGTTCAACGGTTGGGAACATTTCAACTGACGTGTGAGAAGCGGCATCCGGACTGTCGTGTCTCGGTCGTTGTAGAGAAGCCATTTGGCAAGGATCTGACAAGCGCTCTTGCTCTGGATGCAGAACTGCACCAACTCCTGAACGAAAGGCAAATCTACCGAATTGACCACTATCTTGGCAAAGAAACCGTGCAGAATATCCTGATGTTCCGATTTGCGAATGCCGTGTTCGAACCGATCTGGAGTCGGCAGTACGTGGATCACGTGCAGGTGACTGTTGCCGAATCTCTGGGCGTCGAGTCAAGGGCGGGATATTTTGAACAGGCAGGTCTTCTGCGTGACATGTTTCAGAACCATATCCTTCAGGTCTTGGCTTTGGTGACCATGGAAGCTCCGGTATCCTTCGAGGCAGAGCGGGTTCGCGATGAGAAGGTAAAACTGCTTCGAGCGATTCGTGCGTTCCCAATGGCGAATCTCGATGAGTACATCGTGAGAGGGCAGTATTCTGACGGTCAGATAGAAGGCCGTCGCTTGCCGGCATACCGCTCTGAGCAAGGTGTTGCCCCTGATTCCTCGGTCGAGACGTACGTCGCCGCAAAGGTGCTGATAGACAACTGGCGCTGGCATGGCGTTCCGTTCTATCTCAGATCAGGCAAGCGCCTTGTCGGCAAGGCAACAGAGATCGCCATCGTCTTCAAGAAAGTTCCTTATTCGATCTTTACCCCCTTTTCGGCGGATGCGCTGGGACAGAACGTCCTTGTGCTGAATATCCACCCAGAGGAGGCAGTTGCTTTGACGATTCAGGTCAAAAGTCCGGGACCGAAACTCTGCATGAGTTCTCTGATGATGGAGTTTCGGTACCGTGATGTTTTTGGCGTGACTCCGCCTGATGCCTATGAGCGTTTGATTCTTGACTGCATCGCTGGGGATCAGACGTTGTTTATCCGCAGTGATGCCATGGAAGTCGCCTGGACACTCTTCACGCCGATCCTGGAAAAGTGGAGTGCCGATCCGAGCTGCATCCCCTACTCAGCTGGCAGCTGGGGGCCTGCTGAGGCGAATCGAATCCTTGAGCCGGGTCACTACTGGCGAACACCTTCGTCTTACTCAGAAAGTTAGATTCCCAGAAGGAGGATTCCAATCACTCCGAGAGTCAGTCCCATTGCGCCCAAACGCCCTAACTTCTCACCCAGATGCAGTCTGGTGTACACGGCAAAAGCCATGATGCAGAGGCTTATACTCAGTGGATAGGTGAGCGAGACCTTTTGAACCAAAGCCATTCTATCCATTCCTGCATAGAATGTATTCTGTCCGGCGAACACAGTCAGGGCACAGAGAATGGCGGTGAGCCATTCATCCTTAGAGGGCATCTTCTTCATTGCTTCTCGGACACCAAATGTGCCGAAGGCCAGGAGTGCGGCGGTATTCAGAAGAGGAACACGCAGGCGCGCCGTGTCTTGCCAACCATGCCAGTGTGATGGAGCGGTGGACAGGGTGGCACCCAAACCGCTGACAGCAAAGGCCAGCAACGCCAATACGAACCACGTCTGCTTTGCAGGAGGTTTTCCCTCTTCATGAACTCTCTGGCCGAACAGAACAATGCTAACCAGAAGAATGACGACACCGAGGAGATTCCCCGCACTCATCCTTTCCTGCCAGATTAGGACACCGGCAAGGAAGGGAACCACCATCGCCGATTGGCTGATCGTCCAAGCGGCTGCCTGTCTTCCCAGACGCATCGAGTGCATCATCAGAATCATGCCTGCCTGAGAGGCGATACCGGTCATCAGCATGATGGGCACAAAGATAGGTGCCTTGGGCACAGCACCGGCGAGCAACGCGTCCCAGTCGCAGGCAGCCCAGCTGAAACAAGATACGAAGAGCGAAACAATGAGGCTGAAAAGAAGTACGCGATGTCCCTTGCGAGCGACTCGGCTGTAGAAACCGCCTACGCCAGCCCAAAGAAGGCCAGTCAGCGCGATGAGCAAGAAGGCTTCCTGAGAGTTTGACAACGAAGCGTCCTCGATTCCTGTAAACACTGGAGTTCAGACAGAGGGGAATCTAGTTTATGTGAATTGAGGTGTAAAGTGAAATGCGATTCAACTGGCAGTTTCCTCAACTGACTGCGAGGACTCCTCCCAGCAGGGGTTGAAGAGAAGAGGGTTTTAGGATACTTTGCTCCATACGTGGAATGCTGGCCGAGATACCAGCGATGCTTTGCCTTTTGGAGGAATGTTCCATGCTGAGGACAAACGCTCGCGTGCTGATGTTGTTCCTAGGCTGCAGTGTTCTGTTGTCGAGTGGTGCTTTTGCAGCGGAAGTGAGTTCCATCTATGGGATCCACGATGCAAGTCCGCGCCCGACGGAATATCTGAACCGGATCAAGGCTGCCGTTGGAGGTGGCTGGGTAACGGCGACCGAGGAGATCGGGCATGATCCCTCAAACACAAACGGAGGAGACTTCAGCTGGTTCGCGAATGAGGGTCACAGCGTTATCTGCCGTCTCAATAACGGTTATTCGAATGTTGGGACGATTCCTCTTTCTTCGCAGTATGACAATTTTGCCACGCGCTGCGCCAACTACGTTCAGAATTCCTCCGGCTGCGAGATATGGCTCATCGGCAATGAGACAAATCTTGCCTATGAATGGCCGCCCAACGCCGGACATCGCTCCTATGTCTCGCCTCAAGATTATGCCCAGTGTTTTCGGAAATGCTACAATGCGATCAAGGCAGTAAGACCGAATCACAAGGTCATTTGCCAGGCATTGGCACCCTTTGCTGGCCCCTTTGGCAGTGGCACACTCTGGGACGGTACTACCCACGATGGCAATCCTTTGAACTGGGTGACGTACATGAACCAGATGCTGACAGCCATCAAGTCAACCGGTGGTCTTGACGGAATAGCGGTTCACATCAACTCAAGGGGCTACGCATACAGCGATGTGCACAGTACTCAGCAAATCAATGCGGGTGGGCAGATGCTCTACTGGAGTTTCTTTGTGTACAAGGACTGGGTCAATCTGGGGACGCCCAGCGATCTGTGGCACCTCCCGTTCTATGCAACGGAGTGCAATGGGATCTACTACTGGAAGGGCGGGCATCCCGAGAATCCTTCTTCACACTATGAGACAGACTGGATGGAATGGATCTACGCAGAGATAGACCGCTACAATCGGGATGAGGCCATTGCGCAGGGAAAACCCGTGCTCCGTTGCGTGAACATGTACCGGTGGTGTGGATATTGCGACGACTGGAACATTGATGGGGATGACAATCCATATAAGTCTCAGATGCTCATTGATTTGGATAGTGCATTGTCTCAAGGGTATACTTGGCCTTCTGGCGCTGTATCAGGCGAGATCATTGACAACATTGACCCGGGATTCTCTGTGATCGCAGGAAGTTGGATAGAAGCAACCAGCGCCGTGGACAAATATGGCTCCAACTACCGCTACAAAAGTGGGGCGGATGGTACCGCGAGAGTGCGTTGGAGTCCAACATTGGCACAGACGGGCAACTACGACATTTACGTCTGGTATCCTGAGGGGACAAATCGTGCGACTAACTCACCACACATTGTGCATCACTCGAGTGGCTCTACAACGATCCGAGTAAACCAGACTACCAACGGTGGGC
>JAKQFZ010000986.1 GCA_029558215.1 Candidatus Omnitrophota bacterium | reverse complement strand
CAGAAGACGACCATCACGATGTATGAGAACCGCATGCGGTTGGAAGCAGCGCTGGAGGGAATCGAGGCCAAGAAGGTACTGCTCTCGCAAGGGCGCGAGGTCAAGGACTACGCCGACATGGTGGCCTACTGCAACGAGGTCATCGACGTTCACAAGCAGGAAGGCCTCATCCTCAAGAACTGGGACGCCGTCTACCAATGGGATCGCACGATGGACTGGTGCAAGGTCAAGCGTATGTGGGATGTGGATGGCAAGGTCGTCGGCTTCTACCCCGGCCGAAAGAAGTCTCGCCTCGAGAACACTCTCGGTGGCATCACGGTGCGTGGCGTCGATGAGCACGGCACTCCTTTCGAAGTCAACGTCGGCTCAGGCTTCAGCGATGAGATGCGGGCTGAGATCTGGAACAACCGCGAGAAGTATCTTGATGCAACGGCGACGGTGCAGTATCAAGAGATGTGCAAGGCCAAGGGAAGCGACATCATGAGCCTGCGCTTCCCGGTCTTCAAGCACTTTCGTGACGACAAGTAAGACTTCTTCGTTCAGCCCAAACGCGAGACATTGTTGCTGATCGGGCTTTTCGTTGTTCCTCATTTGGTATGTAGCGAGGACCCTTTCCCTTCTGTCGTACAGACAGAAGGTGTCTCTTCAGCATCATCTTTTCTTCAGGTGTATTTCTGCCTGGAAGAACGTCAGGCCTCGGGCCTTTTGCCGCCTGGCGGGCAGCCCACACCTTCTTCATACTTTCAGCAGTCCTTGACCGTCTCTGTTCGCTGTGAATACGGCCTTTACGTTCTGCCGACATCTTCGCCTTCTGTTCTGGTGTTGATAGCGTTTTCTTCAGCGATGCTGCGATGTTCTGCGTATGTTCTTCTGTCAAAGACACGCCCTTTTTCGCAGCGCTCATCTTCTTCCTTGCTTCAGCGGTGTGCTTCTTCCCAGTCATCTTGATGCGCATCGCCCGGCCGTGAAGCCTCCTCCGTTCCTCAAAGTGGCGGCTCTTGATAATAGACGTTCTGTGCCCTTTGTGCTTCTCGCCAAAGTCAATCATTCGCTTGAGGGCAAAGATCATCGAACACCATCCTGGTGTGTTCTCATAGAACATTCTGATAAGCAGTCTGTGACACACCAGGTGTTCACGTGCGGTTAGTAGGACCAGGTTGGGCTTCTCGTTGCCACCACCAAAACACTTTGGGTGGATGTGGTGGTTCTCGAAGTAGCCGTTCTTTTTCGAGCGATTTTCTGATCTGGCCTTCTCGATGATTGCAAAGTACCAACCTGAATACTTGGATGTACGATGGTAGAACTTCATGGTATGATGCAAGGTAAGTAATTGATGGAAGTATTTATGAAGACGCTCTATCACCCCAACCTGCAACAAACGAAGAACATTCCCACAGGAATGTCGATCACATCCCTGTTCTTCGGCGCGTTTGTTCCCCTGTTCAGGGGAGACTTCAAGTGGGCGCTCATTTCATTCAGCGTGTGCATTCTGGGGGCGATGTTTGTGTTCTTCATCCCAACCATCGTCATGTGGATTTGGTTGGTTGTCAAATACAATGACACTTACTTCCTTGAACTCCTTGAAAAGGGGTGGGTCGAAATGAAGGCTGCCGCAAGCGAAAGCACGGCAAAATGACCATCTACGCCCTGCGCTTCCCGACCATCAAGCAACTGCTGCGCGACGACAAGGTCGTGCCGGCTCTGGAGATCTGAGCGTGCTCAGTGAAATCGCCTTCGTTCTCATCTACCTGCTTTTGAGCGTGCTCATCGCCTACGACATCGTTCTGATGGCAGCCAAGAAGTGGGGAGACCACCTCAAGACCGATGTCCCGCTATGGGTGGGTGCGATGATTGCGGGCGCGTTCATCATCACCGGCATCGTGCAGCTGCTTGCCTTCGTCACTGGTCACCTGAGCGGGAGGTTGTGATGAACGTCCTCGTGGTGCAGTACCTCGTCACCATGTCCGAACTGACGAAGATTCTCC
>JAKQFZ010000937.1 GCA_029558215.1 Candidatus Omnitrophota bacterium | reverse complement strand
GAGATACCCAAGGGCAGGCATGATTCCTGAATGTCCAGCGCTTTCCCCTGAGGCATCCCTTCAACGATGTCCAACAACACAACGTCTGCCACCTGTGACTGTGCAAGATACAGAGCACAGGTAGCTCCTACATTTCCCGCTCCAATAATACTAACTTTGGGTCTCATCCTTCTCCATTCCTCCTGGGCAACCTTACTCCCAGAGGACGCTTTCTTCTCTCGAACAAGCGCCTCGCGAGGAGAGGTTCTGCCCGTGTGTCCGATCCAAGTCAGGGCATGTTATCCACAATCGCCTGTGCAAACTCAGAACACTTGAGCAGTTTTGCTCCGTCCATGAGCCGCTCCAGATCATACGTGACTTGCTTCTTGAGCAGTGTGGTTTCAAATCCTCGGACAACCTTGTCCGCGGCCTCCTGCCATCCGAGATGCTCCAGCATCATGACTGCGCTGAGAATCAGGGAGCCTGGGTTGACTTTGTCCTGGTTGGCATACTTGGGCGCCGTGCCATGCGTGGCTTCAAACAAGGCAACGTCATCGCCAAAATTCGCTCCGGGAGCGATGCCCAGCCCACCAACCTGCGCCGCGCAGGCATCCGAAAGATAGTCGCCATTGAGGTTCGGTGTCGCAAGCACCTCATATTCATCTGTTCGGGTCAGAATCTGTTGGAACATGGAGTCCGCAATGCGGTCGTTGATCAGAATCTTGTCCGAAGGGGTCTTGCCCTGGTGCTTTTCAGTCACTTCCTTCTCCGAAATGGTCTGATCGGCGAACTCTGTCGCTGCCAACTGGTATCCCCAGTCCCGAAAGGCACCTTCGGTGTACTTCATGATGTTACCTTTGTGAACGAGCGTGACAGATTTTCGGCCACGGGCAATGGCATACCGAATCGCGGATCGAACCAAGCGCTGCGTTCCGGTGATAGATATCGGTTTGATGCCGATACCGGAATCCGGTCTGACCTCAACGTTGAACTGCTCTTTGAGCAATGCGATCAGTTTCGTGGCTTCGGGAGAACCTTCAGGCCATTCAATGCCAGCATAGACGTCTTCGGTGTTCTCACGAAAAATAACGACATTCATCTTCTCTGGTTCCCGAACGGGAGAAGGCACGCCTTGGAAATAGCGAACTGGCCTGACGCAGGCAAACAGATCCAAAACTTGACGCAGCGTCACATTCAAACTTCGGAAGCCCCCACCAACCGGCGTAGTCAGAGGCCCCTTCAATGCCACACGGTAGTATTCAATCGCCTTGAACGTATCCTGGGGCAGCCATTCGCCGTATTTCGCCTGTGCTTTCTCGCCGGCATAAATCTCAAACCAGCAAAGCCTCTTGTTGCCACCGTAGGCTGCCGACACCGCTGCGTTGAGTACCAAATGTGTGGCACGCATGATGTCTGTTCCGATGCCATCTCCTTCGATGTACGGGATGATGGGGTTGTCGGGAACACTCAGACATCCCTTTTCGGATTGGACACGCACGCCTTCCTTGGGTTCGATCAACTTATCAAATGTCATTGCCGTTCCTCCTCAGATAGACTGCCACCTTGGGGAAGATCCCCTTTGGGTGAGCTGTTGCACAAAACTGAATCTCGACCCTCTTTACCGACGCACACCCGCAATTATCTTGACAGTTGCGGGGGCGATTCTATAATGCAACAAGTTATTCTACAAGCCAATTCGAAACTCGTGCGGGAAGAGCGCAAGAAAAATAGGGAGTATTTGCAGTGCGTGATCCAGTCTTAGAGCACAAGATAGAGGAAATCCAGGAGTTGATGCGCATCTGGATGCACTTTTACCGGATTCTGGCCGCTGGTTTCTCTCCAGAAACGATCAGCCAGGAGCGGGAGAATGAGTTCCTCCAGATCAAGACGACTGTGGCGGAACGTCACGAGGACTTCATGCAGATCATCGAAGGCATCAAGAAGCAGGAAGACCTCTACATCGGTCAGAACATTCTTTCGTTGGTGAAGAGAACCATTTCCCTGCAGGAGTTCAGCAAACTCAGTCCCGTCGAAATCAACAAGATCAGTATCGAATGGCATGACGCAAATATCCTTCTCAACGAAGCGCTTGGCACCCTGGAACACCGCCGCGATGAGATCGCAAAAGTCTCCCCAGCCCAGTACAAAATGGCGAAATGGAAGAAGGCATTCCGGAAGGGCTTTTCAGACTTTGTCACCAGCCCGGGAGTCCGAGTGGCTTTTGTCCTGATCGTACTGGGCGTTGTCGGGGTAATCATCTTCATGAACTGGACTGCTATCGAGAAATCCAGTATCTATCAAAATTATCTGAGCAAGGTTATTGCTCCCATCTTGAAGATGTTGCCCAAGAGATGATCAGTCCCGGCGAACTCCGTACATGGGTTTCCCTTCATCTGGTGCCAGGGATCGGTCCGAGGCGCTTTCGACGTCTTCTAGAACGGTTCGGATCTCCCGAGCGCATCCTGGGTGCCTCTGAATCGGATCTCCTGGACGTCGTGGGAGTCACCCCCCAGTTGGCTCAGTCCATTCGACTCACTTCCAACAGAAAGCATCAGGAACTTCTGGATAGAGAACTGCATGAAATTGAGGAAAAGGGCGTTCGCCTCTATTTCTGGGGCGATCCGGATTATCCCCAGTCTCTGGCACAGATATCTGATCCGCCCTGTGTTCTCTATGTCCGAGGGCAAATACTGCCACGAGACGAGTTTTCCATCGCGATAGTTGGCTCCCGAAGAATCTCCAACTATGGACGCACCATGAGTCGAACCTTCGCTTCGGAACTGGCACGATCGGGCTTGACCATCATCAGCGGTTTTGCCCGAGGTGCGGACAGCCAGGCACACTGGGGAGCGCTGGAGTCAGGGGGCAGGACGATTGCCGTCTTTGGCAACGGGTTGAACGTCTGCTATCCGCGTGAGAATAAGGAACTGCTCGAACGCATCGTTGAGTCTGGAGCACTGGTGTCAGAACTGCCGATGAACACAGGGCCACTGCGTGAAAACTTTCCTCTGCGCAACCGGTTGATCAGCGCTTTGTCCCTCGGCACTCTTGTCGTTGAAGCACCCAAGAAGAGCGGCGCTTTGATCACAGCGCGCTATGTGGCTGAGCACGGGAAGCACCTTTTTGCTCTTCCAGGACGGGTGGGGGAATCCGGCAGTGTCGGTCCCCACAGTCTGATTCGGGAGGGCGCTGTGTTGGTTCAGTCACCTCAGGATATCATGAGGGAACTGGAATCTCTCCTGAATCGGATGCAGGAAGAAAAGGGCGAAAAGACGATCACGCCTGTGCCGGAGTCTGTTGACAGGCCTGTAGACGCGGCAATTCCAAGCGATCTGAGTGAGTCGGAACGGCGCGTCTTGAGTTGTATCTCAGACGAAGCCATGCCCATGGATGAAGTGACCCGAAAGGCTGGAATTTCAGCACATGAGGCCGCCGGATGCCTTTTGGCCTTGGAGATGCGAGGTCTTGTTGCCAGGCTCCCAGGAATGCGCTATATTCTTAGTCGAAGGTGCTAGAGGTCACCGATTTGATGTCGAAAATGATAAATATCATCAACTTTCTGCTCCGAAAAGCCATCGAATCCACCAACTGGGAAGAGACGGAAGACGAGATATCCGCCACGCTTATCGAGCAGGGATTCAACGGCGAGGAAGTGAACATGGCTCTGACCATCGCTTCCCGCATTCGCAACCGTTTGACCTCTTCTC
>JAKQFZ010000924.1 GCA_029558215.1 Candidatus Omnitrophota bacterium | reverse complement strand
GTTTGTTCCCCAACTCAAAAGCGTGCCTGACCAGATCAAAGGTCTGACCCGAGACGAGGATTTGCCCATCTTTGGCAACCGACTGCAGGCGACAGGCGATGTTCACCGCATCACCAAAAATGTCAAAAGTGGCTTGTCTGCCACGTGCCGTCACCACTGTGGAGAGAATCTCGCCAGTGTGAATGCCGACTTTGACGCGAAGATGCTTGCCATTGATGGACGGCATGGCGGAGACCTGATCGCGAATCTCCAATGCCGCACGTACCGCAGACTCCGCGTCACGGTCATAGGCAACTGGAGCGCCGAAAACTGCCAGAATGCCATCTCCGACGAACTTCACAACAAATCCGTTATACACAGACACGGCGTGGATGGATTGATCATAGAAAGCGTCAAGGTACCCCTTCATCTCCTCAGCCGAAACTTCGGAAGAAACGCGGGTATAGCCACAAAGATCAGCAAAGAGCACCGTCGCCATTCGGTACTCATCAGGTGCGTTTTTCAGAATCTGGCGAATGCCGTTTTCCTGTTCTTTGTTGAGGATCTCTTCACGGGTCAGCTGACTTGACGGAAGGTCTTCAAGTGCCCGTTCGTGCTCCAAGGCTGCTTTGGACGGGGTAACAAAAACGGGCTCAATCGGCTCCTCGGTCAGTACGGCGTGACAGAACCGACAGACTTTGGCCTTCTCCCTTATCACTTCGAAGCAATAAGGGCATTCCTTGAAACCTGATTCGACCACCTGTTTCCCCTCCCTCTCGTGCGGAGATCAAGCGGACTGATCTTCAACCATCTTTTCCTGTATCCAGCCTTCCACATCCTGCTTGCGGAAGCGCCACTGGTGCGAAATGCGCACCGCAGGCAATTCCTTTTGCTGGACCAAACGGTAGATGGTCTTCTTGCTGACCTGGAAATACTCTGCCAGGTCGTCAAGTGTCAGAAGTTTCTCTTCCATCATTTTGTCCTCTTTTGTCTACTGTTGTCCAGTTCTGAGTATATTTATACATCATTGGAATCTCTTGTCAACTATTTTCTCTGAATCTGACCTGTTGCCTTTTTGAAACCGAAAAGCGATGAGAATTCCTGAAAAAGCGTGTTACAATGCACTCTGATACTAACACTGCTGAATGAGGAGAGACACGGACTCAATGACCCACCGAGAAAGAGCAATCACCGCCCTGAAACGAGGGCAGCCCGACCACGTTCCAACGTTTGAGCTGGTCTTTCACGAGACGGAAGCCGATTTCCAGGGACGCACTTTCTTTGGTGCACCCGGGCAGCCGGACCCGACGGGAACGACCTATGAGGATCAACTTCGCCACAATGCCCAGCTGTACGTTGACCTGGCGCGACACTTTGACCATGACATCCTGTTTCTGTCTTCGGGAACTCCCCCAGCTGCAAAGGACCATCTGCAGTGCCTCTTGGACACAGCCCAGGCGATTCGTGACATTGCGGGGGACGAATATCTTCTCATGGCACACGGTGATGCCACTTACGGAGTCCCATCCGGTCAACACATGATGGATTTCGTGATGTGGCTCGCGGACAAACCTGATGAGGCCAAGGATCAAGCCAAGCGCAGCGTGGACAATATGCTCGAGGCCTCCCGCAAGATGCTTGAAGGTGGAATCGAGGGATTCATCCAGTGCTCAGACTACGCCTTCAACTCGGGTCCGTTCCTGTCGCCCGCAATGTTCGCGGAATTCGTCACGCCTTTCCTGAAGGAACTGACCGCCCAACAGCGCAAAATGGGCGCCTACGTTATCAAGCATACCGATGGCAATATCATGCCGATCATCGATCAGCTGGTGGACTGCGAACCGCATGCCCTGCATTCATTGGATCCCATGGCAGGCGTTGATATCAAGTACGTCAAGGAAACGTATGGGGATCGAATTGCCCTGTGCGGAAATGTTCACTGCGCCCATCTTCAGACAGGCACGAGAGAAGAGATTGCTGAGAGTGCAGAGTACTGCCTCAAGTGGGCAAAACCCGGTGGCGGATACATCTTCTGCACGTCAAATTGCGTTTTTCGCGGTATGCCTATCGAGAGTTATCACCTCATCCATTCCATCTGGATGAAGCATCGGGACTATCTATAGCACGGCAGTCTGTTACATTCGTGTCTGTACAGACATCATGGGCACAGAGGTTCCCCCTCTGAGTGCGTTGGCATCTTGCCTCGACTCTGTCACCGTAACGATGAGTCGCCAGACCCAACCGCACCCGGATGACCCATCGAGACAGACATTGTCCCTTTGAGACTGCACAAAAACCTTGACAGTCTCTTCTGAGACAGCTAGCTTGTCATGGAAAGTTGGAACGTATGAGGGACTTGCGCCTTGGTAGGGGCGAAGTGGAGGAAATGCGTTTTGAGCCGGAGGGATGACTGCGTTATAGCAGCCTGGCCGACGGAAGGTGAACTTGAAGACAACGGCCTTATCTTAAGAAGTTGCCTGCGACCGCCTCTGTGAGGAGGGAACGACTGATGCCTGCAAATGCTCCGGATGAATCCCCTGTTCAGGCGCAACCGTCTGGCATTTCTCCACAGGGAGAGCGTAGCGACGTATCGCCGCGACAAGCTCGTAAGAGCGATGGAGAGTCTCCAACGCAGCCAAATGTCGCTTTCTCTCAAGATGATGATGTCTACGACGTCAGTGAGCGACATTTCTCATCCGAGTCTTCTCCTCTCGGCGCGATTCTGGAAGTCTGCCGAATGCTGACACGTGCACTGGACTTGGAGGAAGTGCTGCCCAGAGCGCTTCAAGTGGCGGAGTACACCCTCAACGCGGCGGCTTCTTCCATCATCCTATTTGATGAGAAGACGGGCAAACTGCGGTTTCATATTGCGGACGGAGAACACTCGGGACAACTGCGTTCGATCGAATTGGAGCGTGGCCAGGGAATTGCTGGATGGGTGCTCGAACACGGTGAGCCCCAGATTGTCCCCGACGCCTATCGCGACCACCGGTTTGATCCGAATGTCGATCGGCAAACGGGATTTCGAAGTCGCTCGATCCTCTGCGTTCCCCTTCAGATTGGCAACAAGCGAACCGGAGTGGTTCAGGTGTTGAACCGCTGTGACGGAGAACCGTTCACGCGTGATGACCTGAGTTTGCTTGAACTGGTGGCCTCTTTTATTGCGCTGGCGATCGAGAATGCCCGAGAGCACCAAATGCGGGTCGAAGCCCAAAGGCTTGCAGTCATTGGTCAGACCGTTTCCCAACTTGGGCATTGCATTAAGAACGCTCTCCAGGGTCTTCAGGGTGGATCTTACCTTCTGGACAAGCATCTCTCCGATCACGATGCCAGCGCCCGAACAAGGGCTTGGGCAATGCTTCAACGCCACATCAGTTTCCTGAGTGATCTGGTGATGAACATGCTTTCGTACGCCAAAAAGCGAAACCCCGTTTGCGAAATGGCAAATGTCAACGTATTCTGCAAGGACGTTGCCGAGATGATCTCCGCGCATGCGGCGAGCCAAGGTGTGGTGGTGTCGTTCGATCTGTCCGAGGAAATGGAACTTGTGCCTTTGGATGGAGCAGGAATCAAGCGATGCCTCTACAATCTGGTCACCAACGCCATTGACGCCTGTGAATCTGGAAAAGGTCAAGTGGTCATCTCGACCGGTTGCCAGCAGGAAGACTCGGGCGTTTTTGTGTCTATTCAGGACAACGGGGTCGGCATTCCCCCGGAGAGCCTCTCGCGGCTTTGCGAAGCATTTTACAGCACCAAGGGGAATCGTGGTACCGGACTGGGTCTTTCGGTCTGCAAAAAAATCATCGAGGAACATGGAGGCAGAATTCAGTTTGATTCAACGGTCGGAAAGGGGACGAAGGTGACGCTACTTCTTCCCAACACTGCACCGACCGCGGGTACCTGATTCTTTCGAGACGGAATACGTCACTGCCCGATCTGCATTCAAATCTGAGTTCACAAGTTAGAGCAATATGACCACAGAGGGAAAAGAACCTATCAGGATTCTGGTTGTGGACGATGAAGAGGACTGCCGACTGTACGTCCGCAGCATCCTTGAAGATGAAGGGTTTTCCGTTCATGAGGCGGACTGCGGCTGCGCGGCTGCCTCAAAGGCACGAGAGATTCAGCCTGCACTCGTCATCCTCGACATTCAGATGCCCGATAAGAACGGCCTTGAGGTGATCTCTGATCTCCGTCTGCAACAGGAGTCCGCCACAGTGCCTGTGGTAATGCTGACCGGCATTGCTGACCAGACAGGATTGCGTTTCTCTCCAGAGGAGATGGAAGACTGGGTGGGTGAGAAGCCGGAAGCCTATCTCGAGAAACCGGTCAGTCCGAATGAACTCAAGAGAACCGTCCGGCGCATCCTCGAAGACCGGGGATTTCTGAAAGCAAACTGATCCACTTCGGATCATCACAGCACCACGCGTGCAGAAGGAAGCACAATGATTCCCTTGATGAAACTGGAGGTATTGGATCTCCAGGAGATGCAGCAGATCCATTCGGCAGCACTGCGGATACTCACCCGCACAGGTGTCCAAGTGGAACATGAGGGACTCTGTGAAAAGCTGTCGGACTTCGGTGCGTCGCTCGACAGAGGCGATCAGCGAGTTCGATTTCCTGAATCACTCGTCGAGCGTTTTCTTGCTGAGAGCACTGCCTTTGATTACACCTCAGTCAGACCTTCAGTGACCGGACAGGCAGGAGTCTATCAGGGACTTTATCTCGAGCCCGAGAGCAATAGCCTGGTTCATTTCACCGAGAAGACACTTGCCGACTACGTCAAACTGGCTCGTCTACTGGACAACGTAACCGGCATCCACATTCAGAACTACCCTGTTGCGGCCGCCAGTCCAGTCGAGCCGTTGGAGTTGCTTGTGTTTGCGTGGAAGTATGGAGCGGACGTTGCCGGAAGTATCCAACAAACGCGCTTGTGTCCGTATCTTCTT
>JAKQFZ010000907.1 GCA_029558215.1 Candidatus Omnitrophota bacterium | reverse complement strand
GCCACCAACCAAAGTACGCGTACAGCACCAGCATCATGGTCAACGGAGCGAACTGTGCCCCATAGAATTGGATTGAGTTCGACAGTCCGGAGGGTGGAATCCCCCCCGAAAGCGAAGCGAAGTCGCGCACGAGCTGCAGTATCGGATTCATACAGGCCACCAACGCCGTCTTGGGCTCCTGGAAGCATGCGAAGGAGAGGAATCCGTAGATAATACAGGCTCCAAATGTCATTCCCTGTGCGGCATTGGCCTTCTTGCTGAAGGTTGAGACAGCAAGAGCCAAGATATGCAGGAACAAACCGCTTGCCAGCAGGACGAGATGCGCTCGCACTACGGCAGCGGCAGAGACCGAACTGGAAAGCGTGGCGATGACGACAAAGGGAAGGGTCAACTGGATCAGGAGATATGGGATTGCCGCGCCACCGATGAGTTTTCCAGCAAGACACCATTTCCTGCTGTACGTTGTCAGGTAGTGCAGGTCATAGGTGTTGCGTTCTCTCTCCTGAGCGACAAGCACCGACAGCAGCAATACTCCCCCACCCAGAAAGACCATGTATTCAATCCCAATCAGGATGATGCAATAGGCTTTCATCGCCCCCTGAAACTTGGTCATTGTGATTCCGGTCAAACCCCAACTGATGCAGAGGATGACCAGCGCAATGGATGTCAAAACGAGAATGTAAGCAGCCGAGATGCCGATAGCCTTTGCAGGACGTAGAGAGCTGCGAAGGTATCGAAAGAACTCAGGGTTGTCAGAGATGGGATCCATAGTCTTCAAACTTTCCATGTCAGACATCACGAAACCTCCTTGCTGGAGTATTTTTGGAAGATGTCTTCCATGTCGAGCCTCTTTTCATAAAGTGAGACCACAGGGATTTCTGCCTGCACCAGATGACGGTGCAACTGGGCAATGTCTTCTCTTTGCCCCGTCAGAGACAGGACGTACTGCTGCCCTTCGTGAGTCGTGACAGAAAGACTCGGGAACTGTGCCAGCACTGAGGCCACACGGGCTGAGTCCTCCAGGACATCCAGAAAGACGATACGGGACGGCTGCTCCTTCTGAATATCTTCCAGTCTGCCAGACTTGACCAGAACTCCTTTCTCCAGAAGTCCGAACGACGTGCAGAATCCGGAGAGCTCAGTGAGGATGTGCGAGGATACGATGAGTGTCTTGCCTTCGGACTGCAGTTGTCTGATCAGATCGCGCAATTCAAGTCTGGCTTGGGGATCCAGTCCCGAAGCTGGTTCGTCCAGCAGCAGCAGTTGCGGTTCGTGAATCAGGGCACGAGCAAGGCACAGCCGTTGTTTCATGCCTCGGGAGGTTTCCCCGACCAATGCATCTCTTTTGACTTCCAGATTTACTCTGGCGAGCATCTCATCGCATTTCTTTCTGCGTTGGTCTCTTGCGATTCCATGAAGTCCGGCAAAGTAGTCCAGGTATTCCCAAACCTTCAGATCGTCATAGAGGGCGTAGAAGTCGGGCATGAAGCCAATCATGGCATGGACGGCTCTTGGCTGTTCCTGGACATTGATCCCGAATACATGAGCTTCTCCACCGGTCGGTTCGCAAAGAGTCCCGAGGATTCGCAGCAGTGTGGTCTTGCCTGCCCCATTGGGGCCGATCAGTCCAAAGACCTCTCCCGGTGCAACGGTGAGATTCAGTTCCGACAGCGCCAAGAGTTTGTTATAGCGCTTGCTCAGGTTCCTCACACATACGGCATTTACTTGCATATAGTTGACCCCAAACACAAAAATACACGGCTTGATCTCTCACGCCCTTCGGATTCATAGCACAATTCTCAGATCAGATTCCAACCCTTCTATGTGATGCGGGTTTCCGAGGCCTTTCGGTTGGCATGGATCTTCATTGTCACGTCGAATTCTTCCATACCGGGAATCTTGGAGACAACCCACTCTCTCAGGTGACACTCGAGGCCGAACTTCTCGAAATATGTCTGGATCGCCTTGCTGAGTTCTTCAGGAAAGAAACCTTCGAATGGCTGTGCTGGCATTGGCCCACCTCCGTTGTCTGGAATCTAAGATTCAGCTTTTGATAAAGCTTTTCTCACTCGAATGTCCGACCTGTGTCCGGGCCGACATAAAGCACGGATTCATTGGCGAGGCGGAAGAAACTTCCCGCTTCCTGCTCCAACAGCTGACTCACAATTCCAAAGGTTCTTGGGATGATGAATAGCGCCTTGCCAGTTTTCGGCGGCAGTCCGAGAGCCGACAACACCACGCCAATAACCCCATCCACATTCAGACAGAGCCCCGGACTTTTGCGCATCTTCAGTGATTCTTCGAGATGGTGTGCCAAATTCACGTAGTCAGCATCCAGAGCCATTTCCCGGGTGATTTGCATCACCGATTCCGCACGAGGATCCTTTCGATACAGACTGTAGTAACGATGACCAAAGCCCGGAAGTTTACGTTTCTCGCCGCCCAGGACGCCGGTGTATTTGTCAACGATGTATTCCGCCAGTCCTTGAATCGTTTCGATCTTGATACCGTCAGCCACCATGGGTTTTTGCGTTCGGAATCGTTTGAGATAGTCCTGTAGTATTTGAGCGGTCGCCTCACCCGCTCCTGCGTGCACATGTCCCATGGCAGAGATCCCAGAAGCGAGAGCGTTCTTGAGTGTACTGCCGCCCGAATAGGCAGCAAGCGCTGCCAGGGAAGAAGGCGTTGCAGGTGTGTGATCGACACAAGCCACGAAGATCGCTTGAAGTACCCTGGATGCCTTGTCGTCCACAGGTTCTCCTTTGAGCGCAAAGCCGATCAACTCCGCCAAAGATGTCGCCCTCACTTGGTCGGTCGGATGCTCCATCAGATGCGAAACGAGAGCGATCACATGCGACCCAATTATCAGAGACAGCAACTCATCATCGCTATACCGTGTGCGAATCTCTTTGCCCTCAAACTGCTGCAGATCCGGTTCCTTCTGCGCCAACAGACCGGTGCTGATGGCCGTTTCAATACGTCCCCCATCTTGTTGACAGTTCCATGATGACTGAATGGCTTTCTCTGTGAGAGGACAATGCTCGGCAAGCCAGAGTAAGTCTTGCTGAATCTGACATGACGACTCTCGACTTGTATCCCTGCGTTTGGTGGTCATCCAGACCATATCAGGAATTGTTGCGCGCTGGACAAGATCCGTGAGTAGATAGCCTCGGAAGTAAGGGATTCCACCGATGAGCTGGGTCATGCTGGTTCTGACCTGAACCGCGCGAACCTGGCTCTTGAGACTCTCCAGTTTCGTCTTGGAGATGCTGACCAGTTCCATCTCGCCCGCAACGGCAGACTCCAGATCTGACACATGAGCCTGGGGCATTGCCTTCTCGACCAAGTCAGCCAGTTCGTCGGAAGTCTTGGCCACAGGAACTCCGATGCTCTCAAAAGCCTCGACTTTGCTCTGAAATGTGCCGACACGTTCCTCACCAATGATTGCTCCCGCGTGACCCATTCGGGTTCCCTTCGGGAAGAGGTTCTGAGCGCCAATACCGGTCAGACGAACGACAACGGGCTTTGGATACTTTGTCCTTCGGATGTAATCTGCGGCGTTCTCCTCGTAGGTTCCCCCCACTTCACCCATAATGATGACCAGTTGAGTTGTCTCATCATCTCGAACCAGTTCGAGCAGATCCACGAATGTGGTGCCCGTTATTCTGTCGCCGCCGATGCCCACCACAAGACTGTTTCCATAGCCGAGCCGGTTGAACAACTCGGTGGCGATGGAAAGGCACATCCCGCCGCTCTTGGAAAAAAGCGCGATGGGGCCGGGATAGAACACTCCAGGATCATTGCCACCGATGGCACCAATCTTCAGGTGTTCTCCCGGAGCGATAATTCCCACCGAAGCAGGCCCCACAAGCCAGACACGGTGTTCTCGTGCCAACTGCACCATACGCGCGGAGTCCTGTTGCGGAATTCCTTCGGTCAGCACGTTGACAAGGCGGATCTGCGCAAAGGGGATGACTTCGAAAGCGGCTGCCAAAGCTGCATCGCGCGGAACTGTAATCAGGCTCGTGTTGATCTCGGGATGCTTCTTGAGAGCCTCTTCAACAGAGCTGTAGACGGGAACTCCATGGACGCTGTGACCGATCTTGCCCGGAGTCACGCCCGCGACAACGTGTGTGCCATAATCCAACATTTCGCGGCAGACTTTGGTCCCTTGCCTGCCTGTGATTCCCTGAATGAGAACTCGGGTATCTTTTCCAACAAAAGGTCTCATGATTTTCCTTGAAGGCGGGACTGTTCGTGCTTCCTCGCCTGATTGATCATCATCCGTGCCGATTCGCTGACTGAGGTGCCCATACCCCGAACCAGGATGTTGTAGCCTTCCTCTTCACGGGCTTTTCGAAGCGTGCGGAACGCTTCTTCATCACGGGGGCCTGCCCGTCGGACGACTATGGGAATCGTTCTGTCGAAATTCGGAGTTTCCCGAACCCCTTCCAGAAAGCCACTTACAATCGTCTCGTAGATGTCGGTAAAGTTCGCTCTGCCGCCAATGACCCAGAGGCCGTCAATGGGCTGTTCTGTCATCAACGCGATGCGGGTCAAGCCTTTGACCTTCTCTGCCGACGGGTTCCCGCTGTATTCCGTGAACACTGCCGGTTTGCCTCCCAGCAGGCACAGGTTGTCAAGTGCTTCCACACTTGTGCCTCCCCCTGAGGCGAGAACGACAATGTTGCCACCGGGAATTTCGTAGAACATTCGACCCGCAGCACCGCTTGTATCCATCTGATCGTTCTTGAGTGCGAAGGCTTCGAGTTGCGTTGGCTTGCGTCCCGATGAAAGGCGTTCCGGAATCCCCAGATGAGTGTTGCGATACAGCGCGTCGTCATCAATCTCAACCTTGGCGTCCGCTGCATACCACTCCCCCGACGAGGTCTTTGCCAAGGGATTGATCTCTGCCAATAGGGCGTCGTTTCGTATGAAGAAATCATACAATTTCTCAAGGATGCCCGCCGCTTGGACGGCATCCCCGTCTCTGAAACCGGCCTTGTTGAGAATCGTGCGTGCTGTCTCTCCGTCCATCCCTTTCAGGATGTTGATGGGTTCAACGAGCACGGCATCCGGATCAGTCTCCAGCCGCTCCACTACCTCACTTCCCCCGTGTGCAGAAGCAAGCACGGTTGGCGTGCGATCCCGATAGGTGATTGAAAGGTAGTACTCACGCGAAATGCGCAACTGTTCCTCGACCAGCAGGCATTCAACCGTTTCCTCATGCACCTTTCGTGCGAAGAGTCTGTCGAACGCCTCTTCTAAGGACTGCTGAGTGTCGCAGGCGATGATGGCTTGCTCCTTTGCTCGACTGCCCCAAAGTACCTGCGCCTTCAGCACGCAGGGACCTATCTTCCGAAACGCATCCCGCGCCTCATCTTTTGAAGCGACGACTATGCCTTTCGGCACAGGAATACCCGACAGGGCAAACAGACGTTTTCCTTCATGTTCGTAGAGTTTCACAATCTCTCCAAAAAACTTTCTGTGGACAATCCCACGCTTCTGTGGACACACCCATCCGCAGCAGTCAACCATGCTGCGACCTAAACGACGACGTCCAAACCTCCTGAACCAGCAGACTGAGGGTTCGTCATCCCCAACGTGCTTCCCAACCGGGCGACGGAAGCCGCCTGATCTGCATTTTGGATAATCAAGTCCAGCAGCTGCTGCTGTGTGGCCGCCACCTGAGCCATACGCACCTTTCGCAGTTCCTCTTCCATTGTGTCACGACGCGTCTCCAAGCGGTCTACCTCAACTCGCGCCTGTGCTTTCTGACCAACGTTTTCTGAAGATTCAGCCTGTTGTTCGATCTGCTGTTGCCTCTGCTCCATTCGGCCAATGGACGCCCGAATGGCAACCTCTTTCAGCAGGAGTTGCTGAGGATCGTCGGGCAGGTCGGGATAGCGATCCGGTGCTGAGAGTTCAGCAGGTGGAGTTTGAGTCATATCGCCAGCCGGAGTCTGTGAGTGGTCAGTCTCTTCGGGTGCCTGTCCTGACTGTGCTGGAGATGGCTGCTCGAATTCGCTCAGTCTTTCAAGAGGTTTGACGCGCGGCTCGCGGGAAATGACTCGAGTGTGTCCTGCGCTCAGGGCAGGATATGATCCTGATCTGCTGTTTGTGTAGGTAATATCGGCATACAGGATGATCTGCCCCTCTCGGAGTGCCTGGCCTTTCAAGCGCATCAGATTCCGAGTCTCCTGCGCCGTAACGCGCAAAGCGCTCTGGCTTGCGGGAGCAGTTCGCAACAGTCCGGGCTCCCCCAAGTCCAAGCGGTAACCCATCGTCGGATTTCTGAGGGGCGATTCAACACCGTTCATTATGGAGGAAGTATAGCAAAAGACGAACAACGATCCAATCTCGTCGAAATTCCCACTCTTGACATCGCCACA